>NZ_JBLYUB010000009.1:0-216665 GCF_049999945.1 Planosporangium spinosum
GTCTCCGTGTTGATGGTCTTCTTCGTCGATGAACCATCTACCGGAGACCTCGCCATCTATCGATGACCGACACGCCAGCGGCCGCAACCTACGCCGGCCGATCAACGGCCTATGAAACACGGCCTAGTGCCGGCCGGCCCGCTGGACCTCCGGCCGTCCACCCCCCGGCCCGGCGTCCACCCTCGACGGTCAGCGGTGCAGGCTGGCCCCCTTGAGCACCCTGTCCACCGCGTTGCGCGGGCCGTGCAGCGCCAACCCGACCAGGTCGAGCTTCTCCCCCGGTACCGCCCGTACGGCCGCACGGTTGTCCCGGTCGTTGCCGGTGCCGAACAGTTCCTGCGTGAAGATCGCCATCCGCAGGCCGCGCGCGAGGGCACGGGTGCGCGCGCCGGTCAACACGTCCCGGTCGCCCGCGAAGACCAGGACCGGCTGGCCGAACATCGGCAGGTACCGGGCGCCGTCCGCGTCGAGGTACTCCTCGCCGATCAGTTCCGGTACGGCGTGCGCGACGCCGCTGACCAGGAACGCGGTGACATTCAGCCGCTGCCAGGCCGCCAGGTCGTCCCGGAGCAGTACGGCAATCTTGGTGTCGAAGCGGATCGGCTCACTCATGACCTCGAGCCTGCCCGGTCGGGACGGACCGGTCTTGTACGTTCTTAGCGTGCCGACACGGCCGGCGAGTTCACACGTCAGCGCGTGGCGACCCGCGGTGCCCGGGATCGCCGAGGTGTTCCACGCCCACTTCACCGACCACGCGTACCCGCCGCACACGCACGACGTCTGGACCCTGCTGATCGTCGACGACGGCGCGATCCGCTTCGACCTCGACCGGCACCAGCACGGCGCCCTGCGGCCGTCGGTCACCCTGCTACCGCCGCACGTGCCGCACGACGGCCGCTCCGCCACACGGCACGGCTTCCGCAAGCGGGTCCTGTACCTCGACACGTCGGTCCTCGGCCCGGAGCTGGCCGGCGCGGCCGTCGACCGGCCGAGCCTGCCAGATCCACGGTTGCGCCACCGGATCCACCAGCTCCACCGGGTACTCACCCAGCCAGGGGACACGTTCGAGGCGGACAGCCGGCTCGCGTTCATCCTGGAACGGCTCGGCCGGCAGCTGCGCCGGCACGTCCCGACCGGATCCCGGCCGCCCGCCCGCGGCCTCGCCGTACGGCTGCGCGAACTGCTGGACGCCCGGACCACCGAGGGCATCACCCTGCGCGAGGCCGCCGACCTGCTGCACGCCCACCCGACCCATCTGGTACGGGCGTTCACCCGGGTGCACGGACTGCCGCCGCACCTGTACCTGACCGGCCGCCGGATCGAGCGGGCGCGCCGGCTGCTGCTCGCCGGCCAGCGTCCCGCCGAGGTCGCCACCGCGGCCGGGTTCTACGACCAGGCCCACCTGACCCGGCACTTCACGCGCTACCTCGGGGTGAGCCCCGCCCGGTACGCGCCTTCACGGTGATCCGGATCGCCGGTGCGGGCTACCTGATCCACCTCGCGTTCCTCCCCCAGTTCATCGACCCGCACGGCTGGCCGTCGAGCGATGACCCGCGCCGGCACCGTGACCTCGCCCCGCCACCATCGCGAGCTAGCCAAATGGAACATACGGTGCGACCATCGCGACGTGCCGACAACCGCTGAAATTCCCTTCACCACGTGACACCGCTGCCGATGTGGGGTGACGTGGGTGGCGCGTTCGACCGGGTCGCGGCACGTCGGTGGAAGGTCCTGACGGCCTCGGGGCTGGCAGTTTTCGGCTACGGCTGCGCCGTCGCCTACTGCCTGCTGACCTGGTCGCAGCCGAACCGGCCGGCCATGCTCGCCGCCTACGGCTTCGGACTGGCGCTCGGCGTTGTCGGCGTGGGTGCCGCGGTCCGGGGAGTCTCGCGCGCCCTCGGGTACCGGTTCCCCTTCGCCATGCTGGCGTGCGCCATCATCGTGGTGACGTCCTGCGCGTACTGGGACGGCGGCGGCGGCTCGCCGGTCGCCCTGGGCTTCATCGTCCCGGTGCTGCTGGTCGCCAGCTCCACGGCGCGCCTGGGGCTGCTGGCCGCGTTCGAGGCGGTCATCATCGGCGCGTACCTCTTCGTCGCCGCCGTCGGGGAACCGCCACCGCCGGGATTCGTCCTGCTCTTCGTCGGCAGCATGCTGGGGGTGGTCGGGGTGTGCGCCACCCAGGCACAGACCCTGGCCCGGCAACGGTCCCAGCTACGCGCGCTCGCGCAACTGGACCCGCTCACCGGCGCGTTCAACCGGCGTGGCCTGGCCGAGGCGGCCCGGCAGCTCTTCGCCGGTGGCGTTGCCAGCCCGTCGGTGGTCTGCCTGGACCTCGACGGTTTCAAGGCCGTCAACGACACTCTCGGCCATGCCGCCGGTGACGAGCTGCTGCAGTGGGTCGTGGCGGCGGCGCGCGACGCGCTGGGGCCGGCGGACATCATCGCCCGCACCGGCGGTGACGAGTTCGTCGTCGTGCTCGCCGAGGCCGATGCCTCCGCCGCGCAGGAGGTGGCTGACCGGATCGGCCGGTCGCTGCGCGAGCGCACCGGGGTCAGCGTCGGCTGGGCCTGCGCCCCCGACGACGGGGACACCCTCACCGCCCTGATCCAGACCGCCGACCGGCACCTGTACCGGCAGAAGCAGCAGCACCGCGTCGGCAACCGGTGAACCGGACGCCGGTGCGGACGGCTACGGACCGGCGAGCCCGAGCGGTCCGGCAAGGCGGGTGACCTCCAGTACCCGCCGCACCGGGGGCTGGGCGTTGGTCATCGTGAAGGTGACACCGGCGGCGGTGGCCGCCCGGCAGCCGGCGACGAGGGCACCCAGACCGACCGAATCGATGAACGACACCTCCGCGAGGTCGACCCGCAGGCGACGGCAGCCGGCCGTCCGGGCGGCTCCGACGAGGACGAGTCGTACCCGGTCCGCGGCGTCGATGTCGAGGTCACCGTCCAGCGAGACGACGATCTCGCCGTCGGCGGTCAGCCGCCGAGTAGAGATCACCAGGTCGCTGGGTTCGGCCGGTCCGGCCAGGAACCGGGGATCCTCGCCGGGGATCCGCACCGGTTGCGACAGGTCGGCCTCGTCCCCCTCGGCGTCCACTACCGCACCTCCCGCTGATCGGTACTGCCCGGCATCAGGGAATCCAGTGGAACGGGGACCATTGGATCATCCTGCCGGCACATCCACGCCTGCACCAGCCCGCGGCGAATGGCCGGTACGGCCGCGGAAGACGACGAGGGCCCGTGCGGGGTGAATGACCGACCGCGCCGGTACCGGGCCGCAGGTGGGACAGATCCTGACGCTGCGCTTCGTACCGGTCTCCGGCAGGCACGCCGCGCGGACCGGCGCCGCGACCTGCGTTTGTTCTGGTGGCGGAGGCGGACGGGAATCGAACCCGCCTGACCCGGATCCCGGGCCACATCGGTTTTGAAGACCGTGGGGAGCACCAGCTACCCGAACGCCTCCACGGGCTGCTGACCTGCGACGTCGCCGCGGCTCAGCAGCCGTGTCCCCCACCTTATCGAGATCGTCCGGGCCGCACCCGCGGCAGGTACCCGCCCGTGACGCCGGGCGCGACGGCCACCACCGATCCCCGGACGAACCGTCCACATGTCAGAGTGAGGTCATGCGGTTGACCCAGTACGCGCACGGCGGCGGCTGTGCCTGCAAGATTCCACCCGGCGAGTTGGAGGCCGTGGTCTCCGGCCTGGTCGGCGACGCCCCGCCGAACGGCCCCGGCGAGTTGCTCGTCGGGCTCGACGACGGCGACGACGCCGCGGTGGTCCGGATCCAGAACGGCACGGCGATCGTCGCGACCGCCGACTTCTTCACCCCGGTCGTCGACGACGCGTACGACTGGGGTCGCATCGCGGCCGCGAACGCCCTCTCCGACGTGTACGCGATGGGCGGCACCCCGGTCGTCGCGGTGAACCTGCTGGCCTGGCCGCGCGAGGTGCTGCCGCTGGAGCTGGCCGCCGAGGTCCTGCGCGGCGGCCTGGACGTGGCCCGCGAGGCCGGGTGTCACGTCGCCGGCGGGCACAGCGTCGACGACCCGGAACCCAAGTACGGCATGGCGGTCACCGGCGTCGCCGACCCCGAGCTGATCATGCGTAACGACGCCGGTACGCCGGGGGTTCCGCTGACCCTGACCAAGCCGCTCGGCATCGGGGTGCTCAACAGCCGGCACAAGGCGACCGGCGAGGTGTCGGCGCCCGCCGTGGACGCGATGACCACCCTCAACCGGGACGCCGCCGCGGCGGCGCTGAAGGCGCACGCGGTCTGCGCGACCGACGTGACCGGCTTCGGGCTGCTGGGCCACCTGCACAAGCTGGCCCGGGCCAGCGGGGTGACGGCGGTGGTCGACGCGGCCGCGGTGCCGTACCTCGACGGCGCGCGCGAGGCGCTCGCGGCCGGGTACGTCAGCGGCGGCACCCGGCGCAACCTCGACTGGGTGCGGCCGCACCTGGTCGCCGACGGGGTGGCCGAGGACGAGCTGCTGCTGCTGGCCGACGCGCAGACCTCGGGCGGCCTGCTGGTCGCGGGCGAGGTGCCCGGTTACCCGGTGGTCGGCGAGCTGGTCCCCCGCCGCGACGGGGTCACGCTGGTCGTCCGCTGATCACGCCCCCATGATCGTGGAGACTTTTCCGCGCGCCGGCACGGAAAAGTCTCCACGATCATGCAGAGGGTCACGGCACGGAGAGGCCACGGCACGGGAGAGGTCACGGCACGGGAAAGGTCGCGGCTCAGCGCAGGACGACCCGCTTGCCTCGGCTGATCGATGCCGCCCAGTCGGTCAGCCACGGCTCGGGCAACGCTTTCCCGGCGTTGGCGCCCCACACCTTCGCCAGTTCGGCGCGCACCTCGGCGACCGGCGCGCCGGCACACCGCCGGACCAGCCGGTCGAGTTCCGGCTGCATCACCGCGTTGAAGCGGTCGATGGCCCGGCGGGCCCGGGCGTCGATCTGGAACCTGGCCATGACGGCAGCGTACGGGCGAACGCCGCGGTCACACGTCAGTGACGCGCGACAGGAGTGACCCCGCCCCGGTACAGCGCCGGCTCCGCCGGCATCCTCGTGGTCACCGGCAGCGCCACGGCCAGCAACGCGACGAGCGCGAGGACGGTGAACGGCAGGGTGTAGCCGTGGCCGCTCACCTCGTACAGCCAGGCGGTGACCAGCGGCCCGATCACGCCGCCGATGCTCCACACGATGATCATCGCGCCGTAGACCGCGCCCGCGTGGGCGGTGCCGAAATAGTCCGCGGCGGTCGCCGGCATGGTGCCGAACCCGCCCCCGTAGGCCAGGTACACCAGCGCACCGAGCAACGCGAACAGCCCGAACGCCCGGGCGGGCGGCAGTACCAGGAAGCAGATCGCCTGCAGCAGGAGCATGCCGATGAACGCGGCGTGATGTACACCGCACCCATCCCGATGCCGCCCAGCACCCCGTACGTAAGCACCAGCAACCACAACTGGTCACGCGAGGTCACCAGCGAGGCACCCATGATGCCGAGCGCGTACAGCACCCCGCCGCCGAGGGCGACCGGGCGGGGACCGTAGCGGTCCTGGATGCGCCCGCCGACCATGCTGCCGATGAAGATGGTCCCGACCGCCACCTCGAACGGCAGGACCACCTGCGACTTGGTCCAGTGGAACTGGCTCTGCAGCGGCTGGTTGAACACGTTCCAGGCGTACACCGCGCCGAGCGCGATCTGGACCAGCACAGCGGCGACGACCGGTCCCCACCGTCCTCGCGTCCGGATGTCCGATTCGGTGGCCGTCCGGGACGCCATCGCCGGTCCTATCGTCAGTCGGCCTCCGGCACGTTCACCTTCTCCACGCGCTCGAGGCCTCGTTCTTCGATGCGCTGCCGCTGCGGCACCACCACGTACTTCGGGTCCTGCGCTGAGTGCTTCCCGGCCTCGAAGACACCGAAACGGGTAAGGGCCGATCCGATTACCAGGCTGGCGCCCGACAGCGCGGACAGCACCCGGCTGCGGGCGCCGACGAGGGCGCCCACCGCCCCGGCCACCGTGAAGGCGCGGGCCGCCCGCAACTGCTTGCCCGCGCGGCCGAGGTGGAAGGGCTCGCTGACCACGCCCATGTCGTGTTCGACCTTGTGCATCGCCGCCATCTCCAGGGCGGCGCCGGCGACCGCGAGCCGCCGCACCGGGCCGGTCTCTTCCAGCGGCGCAATCGCCAGCCCGATGCCCGAGGCCGCGGCCGTCGCGCTGCCGGCGAAGACGAACGGCAGGTACGGGTACGCCCGGTTCCACGACGGCACGGCGGTGTCGGCCAGCAGCACCGCGGTGTACGTGGCCAGTGGCGGCCCGAGCGCGAACGCGGCGAGCCCCGCGCCCCGGCCGGCCGGCGGCAGTACCCGCCGCGCCAGCCCGGGCACCCCGCGCCGGGGCAGCAGCGGCGCCGCCTCGGAGACCGCGGCGACGCCCGCCGCCACGCCGAACGTCGACAGGATCCAGGTACCCACCGACATCGGCGAGGTCGGCTTGGCCACCCGCAGCATGTGGTGGAACCGCTCCGGGCGCCCCAGGTCGTTGATCAGGAAGTACGTGCTGGCGCCGAGCGCGGCGAGCGACGTCAACCGGCCGGCCCGGCGCAGCGCCGGCCGGCCGGTCAGGTCCGCGCCGGCCGCGATCATCGACGAGGCGGCGGCGAGCCCCCCGGTGAACAGGTACGCGGCGATGTCGTGCCGCCACACCGGGGCCTTGAGGATCGGCCGGCCGTAGTACGAGGTGAACTCGGCGCGCGGCACCATCGCCCGCTCGCCGCCCGCCCGGCGTTCCCGCCGGCCACCACCCGGGCCACCGCGGGACGCCTGGAACTCCCGGAGCCGGCCGCCGACCGGCGGCCGGCCGGCCGGTTCGCGGCTCGCGGCCTCCCGCCCCGTACTGCCCAGATCGCCGGCCGTCACGACCCGCCCCCTCCCCACCGAAGAAACACGCCGGCGGTCATCGCCGTCGGCCCAGGAACGCGACGGCGACCGCCGCCGCCATCGCCAGCGCGGCCTTGCCTGCGGTCCGCCACATGTCCGGCAGGTCCCGGGTGGGCACCACCGGGTCCGGCGGCAGCCCGTACACCTCCGGCTCGTCGAGCAGCAGGAAGAACGCGCCGTCGCCGCCGACCCCGTCGTTCGGGTCGTTGCCGTACAGCCGGGCGCTGGTCTCCCCCAGCTCGTGCAGTTTCTCGACCCGCCGGGCCGCCCGCTCCCGCAGCTCGTCGAGGGGCCCGTACTGGATCGACGTGGTCGGGCAGGCCTGGGCGCAGGCCGGCTCCTTACCGTCGCCGATGCGGTCGTAGCACAGCGTGCACTTCCACGCCCGGCCGTCGCCCTTGCGCTGGTCGATCACCCCGTAGGGGCAGGCCGAGACGCAGTATCCGCAGCCGTTGCAGATGTCGGGCTGGACCACGACGGTGCCGAACTCGGTGCGGAACAGCGCGCCGGTCGGGCAGACGTCCAGACACCCGGCGTGCGTGCAGTGCTTGCACACGTCCGACATCATCAGCCAACGGAAGTCGGTGCGCTCCCCACCGGGGAGCTGACCGGGCAGTACGGACAGCGGCATGCCCAGGAACTCACCCGCCATCTGGGCGGCCGCCGCCGGCTCCGGGCTGGGCTGCACCCCCGGCTCCGTGCCGGTCTCCTTGGTGGTGGTCGCCGCCTTCGTCGCCGTGACCGGGGCGGCCGCCGTCCCGGTCGGCACGCCCTCGAACGCCGGGATCTCCTTGCCGGCCTGCCCCCCGACGGCGGCTCCCCGCTCGGCCAGCTTCTCCCGGGACACCGGCTGCTCGATGAAGGCGACGTGCCGCCACGAGTTGGCGGTCAGCGCCCCGGTGTTGTCGAACGACATGCCGAGCAGGTCCAGGCCGTGCTCCGGGACGTCGTTCCACTCCTTGCAGGCGACCTCGCACGCCTTGCAGCCGATGCAGACGCTGGTGTCGGTGAAGAAGCCCATCCGCGGTGGCGGGTCGACGTACCCGGCGTCCTGGGCCGGGTCCAGCGGGCCGTAGAAACTGTTCCTACCCGCCATGGTGGGGCCTCCCCAACCGCTTGGACTCCTCGCCCGTGTCCGTGGTGAGGATCGGGGTGTGGTGGGATTCCGCGATCCCGGCGCGTCGGCGGTACTCGTTGACGTACTCCACCATCCGGCGCCCCCGCGGCCGCCGCCCGGGCCGCACGTCGCAGCTGCCGGTCTTGCCCTCCTGGATCAGCACGTTCGAGTCGAGGACGAAGGCGAACAGGTCGTTGGTCGAGTCGCCCTTCGACCACCCCTCCGGACCCCAGTGGTAGGGCAGCCAGATCTGGTGGACGACCCTGTCGGATATCCGCAGCGGCGCCATCCGGTCGGTGACCAGCACCTTCCCCTCGACCACGCCGCGCGCGGTGACGACGTGCCCCCAGCCCAGGTGGGTCAGGCCCCGCTCGGCGGCGAGCTCCGGCGACACCTCGAAGAACATCTCCGGTTGCAGCTCCGCCAGGTGCTCCACGAACCGGCTCATGCCGCCGGCGGTGTGGTGCTCGGTGAGCCGGGCGACCGTGAACACGTACGGGAACACGTCGACGTGCGGCTCCGGCGGGCTCGGGTGGGTGGTGTTCTCCGGCCGGTCGTACACCTTGCGGACCGGGTTGGCCTGCTGGCCGTACAGCGGGTTGCGCACCGGCGACTCGGGCGGCTCGTAGTGGGCCGGCATCGGCCCGTCGACCAGGCCCGCCGGCACGTACAGCCAGCCCTTCCCGTCGCCCTGCATGATGAACGGGTCGTCACCGGCGATCGCGTCGGGGCCTTTGTCCTCGGGGCCGGGCCGGTACGACGGCGGCTTGGTCTTCTCGAAGTCGGGCACGTCGTACCCGGTCCAGCAGCCCTTCTCCTCGTCCCACCACAGGTACGCCTTGCGCTCGCTCCACGGCCTACCGTCCCGGTCGGCCGAGGCACGGTTGTACATCAGGCGCCGGTTGGCCGGCCACGCCCAGCCCCACTCGGCGGCCACCCAGTCCTGCTCGTGCCGGGACCGGCGCCGGGCGGCCTGGTTGACCCCGTCGGCGTAGACGCCGGTGTAGAGCCAGCAGCCGCCGACGGTCGTGCCGTCCTCGCGCAGTTGGCCGAACGTGCTCAGCGTCTGGCCGGTTTCGATCACGTACCCGTTGATCTCGCGCAGCACCGCCTCCGCGCTGGGCTCGTCGTGTTCGCCGTGCGTCGGGTAGTCCCAGGCCAGGTCGAGCAGCGGGCGGTCGCGTTCGAGCGTCGAACCGGCCAGCTTCTGCCGGATGATGCGGCCGAGGTGGTAGAAGAACCACAGTTCGGAGCGGGCGTCGCCGGGCGGCTCGACCGCCTTCTCCCGCCACTGCAACAGCCGCTGGGTCTGGGTGAACGTGCCCTCCTTCTCCACGTGGGAGGCGGCCGGCAGGAAGAACACCTCGGTGCGGCACTCGTCCGGCACGATCTCGCCGGTCTCCACCTCGGGGCTGTTCTTCCACCACGTGGCGCTCTCGATCTCGAACAGGTCGCGCACCACCAGCCAGTCGAGGTTGGCCATGCCCAGGCGCTGCGCCCGGCCGTTGGACGAACCCACCGCGGGGTTCTGGCCGAGTAGGAAGTACCCCTTGATCTTGCCGTCGATCATTCGCAGGACCTGCTGGTACGTGCCGTGGTCGCCGGTCAGGCGCGGTATGTAGTCGTAGCAGAAGTCGTTGGCGGGCGTGGCCGCCTCACCCCAGTACGCCTTGAGCAGGCTGGCGCAGTATGCCGGGGCGTGGTGCCAGTACCCCTTCTGCTCGGGGTGGCGGATGCTCTCCACCCAGTCGCGGTAGGTGGGGTGGATCTGCGCGACCGGCATCGGCAGGTAGCCGGGCAGCAGGTTGAACAGCGTCGGGATGTCGGTGGAGCCCTGGATGCTGGCGTGCCCGCGCAGCGCCATGATGCCGCCGCCGGGCCGGCCGATGTTGCCCAGCAGCAACTGGATGATCGCCCCGGTGCGGATGTACTGCACGCCGACGCTGTGCTGGGTCCAGCCCACCGAGTACACCAGCGCCGTGGTGCGCTCCCGGCCGGAGTTCTCCGTCCAGGCCCGGGCCACCTCTTCGAACTTCTCCCGCGAAATGCCGCAGGTCTTCTCCACCATCTCCGGGGTGTAGCGGGAGAAGTGCCGCTTGAGGATCTGGTAGACGCAGCGCGGGTGCTGCAGCGTCTCGTCCCGCTTGACGTTGCGGGACACGCCCGGCCCGTGCGACTCGTGCTGCAACGGCATCGCCGTCTCCCGCTCGAGCACCGCGTCACGGTCGGCACCGCCCGGCTCGTGGCCCTCGTACTGCCACGTCGTCGGGTCGTAGACACCGGTCTCCGGGTCGTAGCCGGAGAACAGGCCGTCGAGGTCCTCGGTGTCGCGGAAGTCCGCACTGACGATCGACGCCGCGTTGGTGTAGGCCAGCACGTACTCCCGGAAGTCGAGCTCGTTGTCCAGGATGTACCGCGCGATCCCGCCCAGGAACGCGATGTCGGTGCCGGCCCGGATCGGCACGTACGTGTTCGCCAGGGCGC
Organism: Planosporangium spinosum; assembly: GCF_049999945.1. Lineage (NCBI taxonomy): Bacteria > Bacillati > Actinomycetota > Actinomycetes > Micromonosporales > Micromonosporaceae > Planosporangium > Planosporangium spinosum. The sequence goes on from NZ_JBLYUB010000009.1 coordinate 10,555, forward strand.
TCGTACGGGTGAACCGCGGGTCGACGTGAATGATCTTCGCGCCGCGCTCCTTGGCCTCCATGACCCACTGGAACCCGACCGGGTGGCACTCGGCCATGTTCGAGCCCTGGATGATGATGCAGTCAGCGTTGGCGAGGTCCTGCTGGAAGTTGGTGGCGCCGCCGCGACCGAAGCTGGTCCCCAGACCGGGGACGGTGGCGGAGTGTCAAATCCGGGCCTGGTTTTCGATCTGTATCGCGCCCATGGCCGTGAAGAGCTTCTTGATGAGGTAGTTCTCTTCGTTGTCGAGCGTCGCCCCACCCAGGCTGGAGATGCCCAGCGTACGGTTGAGCCGCCGGCCCTCGGCGTCGACGTCCTCCCAGGTCTGCGCCCGGGCCGCGATGACCCGGTCGGCGATCATGTCCATCGCCGTGTCGAGGTCGAGGTCCTCCCATTCGGTGCCGTACGGGCGGCGGTAGCGCACCTTCGTCTGCCGGAACCTGCTCGTCACGAGGTTCTTGCTGGCCGCGCCCTTCGGGCAGAGCCGGCCGCGCGAGATCGGCGAGTCCGGGTCGCCCTCGATCTGGGTGACCCGACCGTCGGAGACGTACACCCGCTGGCCGCAGCCGACCGCGCAGTACGGGCAGACGGACCGGGCCATGGAATCGGCCGTCTCGGTCCGCGCGACCAACTCGCGCGAGCGCTTCGACTTCGACGCGGCGCCGCGACCCAGCGGATCGGTACCGGTGAGCTGACGGTAGACCGGCCAGCCTTCGATCCAGGTGCGTACGCCCATGCACCATCAGTACCACGGCGCCGTCGCCGGAAAACATGATCTAGACGGGCGATTTTCCGCCGGCACCACCCGCGGATGCCGTCCGTACCGCCGCGCCCACGCTCTGTACGGACAGTCACCCGTCCGAGGCGGAGAGACCGGACGTCTCGGGCAACCCGGCGCGTCAGGGTTGCGCTGCGCGCACGACAGGCGAATTGTGCATGGGTGCGTGCGGGCGTCCAGCCTCGAATTTTGAGGTATGCTCGCCGACGCGCCACCGCCGGATAGTCCTCACGGAGGGTGACCCTTTCAGTGCAGCTAAGCCTCAGGCACTGGCCTGACATGCGCCTCACGTGGGTATCCGGCTGCGCCATGGTGCACTCCGGACCGGAGCCCGGTGCCGGCATGACGGCACTGGTCACGAAGGCGTCCGGCTCGCACGAACTGGCCGTGGTCGTCACCTCGCACACGCTGCGCCTGCTGCCGGCGATGATGAACGAGCTGGCCGACGCCCTGACCGAGCAGTTCCCACCGCGCTGCAACCGGGTCCGCCTGGTCGCGTGGAACAGCGGCTGCCTGCACGACGACCGGCCAGCCCCGGCCTACCAGCTCGCCACCCGGCTCGGCGTCGAGGTGATCGCCCCGGCCGGACCACTGCTCGGGGTGCCGGGCGGCTCGCTGTTCGCGGCCGCCGGCCGCGGTGCGCAGCGCCCCGGCGGCTGGTGGCGGTTCGCCCCCGGCAGCGCGCCGTCCCGCGTCGGCTGGCGCTACCCGGCCCCGCACTGGGACCCCGACCTCGGCGACGTCGGAGAGCTGGGCAACGACCTGGTCGTCGAGCAGGTGCCGGCCGGCCTGTGGCTGCACCGCTCCGGCTACCGCAACGTCACCGACCTGGTCTACTCGGTGCCCGTCGACCCCGACAACCCGGCGCTCATCGTCTCGCATCCCGACGAGAAGCCGCTGCACCACGACGACCTCGCCCGGGCGCTGGCCATCCTGCCGCGCCGGACGGTCGAGCGGCTCGTCTTCACCCCGTACGGACCGGAGCCGGTCGCCGAGGGCCGACTCGGCGACGTGGCGGCCTCGATCCTCGGCACGCCCACCCGGTCGCGCATCGGCCTTCCGCTGTACGGGTCGGGCGGACAGCGCGCCCTGGTCACCATCGACGCCGACGGACGGCCCCGCTGGCGACCGTTCGTCCGCGAGCTGCGCCACGACCCCCGCGCGGTGTCGGCGGCGGCCGAGCCGACCGACTGGGTCAACCCGTCGCCCGAGCTGCTGACCACGCCGGCCGGCGACGCGACGTTCGCGCTCCCCGCCGGCTGGGCGGTCGAGACGATCGAGGCCGGCCTGTGGATCCGCCCGGAGCAGCTGTCAGAACCGGCCGACTGGGCCCGCACCCTCCCCCTCGACGTCGACGAGTGCGCCGTCCTGATCGGTACGCCCTCCACCGGCCATCCGGCACCCCCCGGTCCGGCTATCGCCGCGCTGCTGGAACAGCTGCCCGCCGACGCGCGGTCGCGGCTGCGGTTCGCGGTGCCCCGCGGCGCCGACGACGCGGTGATGGACCTCGCCACCGCGCTGACGGAGCAGCTCGCCGGCACCGCCGAGGTCCGGGTCCTCACGCCGCCCGGCCGCCGGCGGGCGCGCGAGGCGTCGCAGCCGGCCGCCCCGGCGTCGCACGCCCTCCGGGAGCCGACGCCGTACCCGCCGCAGCCGGTGTACCGGCCCGCGCCGACCCCGCCGCCGCCCCACGCCGCCCGGCAGCTCACCCCACCGCCCCACGCCGCCCGGCCGGTCAGCCCGGCGGCGTCCGCGGCCACGCCGGCCACGCCGTACCCGCCACAGCCGGGGTACCGGCCCGCGCCGACCCCGCCGCCGACCCACGCCGCCCGGCAGCTCACCCCGCCGACCCCGCCGCCGACCCACGCCGCCCGGCAGCTCACCCCGCCGACCCACGCCGCCCGGCAGCTCACCCCGCCGACCCCCCCGCCGACCCACGCGCTCCGGGAGCCGACGCCGTACCCGCCGCAGCCGAGTCCTTACCCGGCGCGGCCCGCCGACGAGCCGACCCGTGCGCAGTCGCCCGCGGCCCGCGAGCCGTTCGCGTCGCCGATGGCGCCGCCGGCACGGCCGGTACGGCAACCCGGCCCACCGCCGATGGCACCGCCGGTGTCCCCGGCACCGCCGCCGATGGCACCGCCGCCCCCGCCGATGCACGCGGCCCGCCAGCCGGGGTACAGCCCGTACCAGCCGTCGGCGCCGCACCCGACGCAGGCCGCCCGCCCGTCCGGTCCGCAGCGCGGGCCCGCGGTCCCGCCCCCTGCGCACCAGCAGCCGACCCCGCAGCCGCCGCGTCTGGCCCACCCGCCGGCACCGGCCGCGCCGCCGATGCCGGCGGCGAGCCATCCGATGCCGCCGACGATGCGGCCGGGGCAGCCCGCGGCGCAGCAACCGATGCCGCCGATGCCGCCGGTCTACCAGCCCACCCCGCCGCCGATGCCCACCGTGGCCTCGTCGGCGCCGGAGCCGGCCGACGACTCACAGGACCTCCTGCAACGCAGTGAGATCCGCTCGCACCGCACCGCCGGGGGCAAGTCGGGCAAGGCGATCCGCGAGGACGACAAGGCGACCACGTCGGAGCTCAACCGGCTGCTCGGCTTCTTCGACGAGATTCGCAAGGCCCGCGCCTGGGACGAGGAGCCCGCCGGCTCACGGCCGGGCGGTTCCTGACCGGCCGGCCGGACGCGGACGGTTCGACCATGGTCCGCAAGCGGGTGGTCGTCTCCGGCCGCGTGCAGGGCGTGTACTTCCGCGACACCTGCCGCCGGGTCGCCGTCACCCACGGGGTGGCCGGCTGGGTGCGCAACCTGCCGGACCGGCGGGTGGAGGCGGTCTTCGAGGGCGAGCCCGATCCGGTGCAGCGACTCGTGGACTGGGCCGGGCACGGCCCCGAGCAGGCGGTCGTCTCGCACGTGGACGTGCACGACGAGCCGCCCGAGGGGCTGACCGGGTTCACCGTCCGGCAGACTCCGCCGAGCTGACCGCCGATCGCCCCACCGGCTACCGGGGCGCCGGTGGCACCAGCTCGTCGACCAGTCCGTACTCGCGCGCCTCGGTCGCGTCCATGAGGCGGCCCGCGGCGAAGTCGTCCTCGACCCGGCTGCGCGGCTGCCCGGTGACCGCGGCGACCCGTACCACCAGGTCCTCGAGCGCCCGGAGGTAACGGCCGGCGGCGGCCGCGACCTGGTCGGCGGTGCCGTTGACGCCGTCCGCGTCCGGCTCGACCAGCCGGAACCTGGCGTGTGGGTAGGCCAGTCGCCGGCGCGCCGCGAGGTACACGCCGACCGCCGCCCCGCCGACCTCGCCGATCGCCGTCGCGTGGACCGGTGCCCGCATCACCTCCAGCGCGTCGACGAGCGCGAACACCGCGGAGAGGTCGCCTTCGGGGGTGTTGAGGTGCAGTCGTACCGGTTCGGTGCCGAGCGCGTCCAGGGTGAGCAGGGTGGCCGCCACCCGGTTGGCGACGTGGTCGACCACCGGCCCCTGGATCAGCACGATGCGCTGGGAGAACATCCGCTCCTCCAGCCAGGGTGCGACGCCCGGGTCGGCCTGGAACGGCGGGTGCGGCAGCGACCGGTCGGGTGGTACGCCCCAGCGGTCAGGCGGGTTCGCGCGGATCGACGGGTTCACTGTTCACTCTCCTCGGCTCGGGGGGAGCGGGGGTCCGCCGGTGCCAGCCGGACCTCGATGTGCCGGCCGACCGCCGCCGCGTACCGCTGGAGTGTCGACAGCCGGACGTCGACGGCGCCGGCCTCCACCCGCGCCACGGCCGGTTGCGAGGTGCCCATCCGGTCGGCCACCTCGGCCTGGGACAGCCCGGCCGCGCGGCGCTCGGCGACCAGCTCGGCCAGCAGGTCCCGGCGGCCCCGGGCGTTCTGCGCCATCTCCCGGAAGCCGGGCAGCACGGGAAGGTCGTCGTCTGGCATATCAGAAACGATATAACGGCTCCGCCAGTGGCGCCGCTATCACCCAGCGGCGGCGTTACCAGCGGATTTCCGGCACCCTCGTGCGGCGAGATCGAATCGACCAGGTAAATATTGTCCGGTGAAACCGCACGAGTCGGGCGGCCTGTACCGCGTCCGACGCCGGCTCGGCCTGCGCCGGACAGCCGTCCCGCAGCCGGCCCCGGCGACCCCCGCACCGCAACCGGCCCAGACGACCACCGTCCCACTACCGGCCCAGACGACCACCGTCCCGCTACCGGCCCAGACGACCACCGTCCCGCTACCGGCCCAGACGACCACCGTCCCGCTACCGGCCCAGGCGGCCATCGCCGCGCTCCCGCTGGCCCAGCAGCAGTGGCTGCTGCCCGCGTCCCTGGGCGTCCTCGTCGCCGGCCTGGCCGCCGGTGGCGTACTGGCCGCGTTCGGCCTGACCCTCGGCGGGGGCGCGCAGGCCGCCCCGGTCCACGATCCCCAGGCCCCGCTGCCCGGCCTGGCGACCGGCTCGCCGACCCCCGCCCGGCCGCCGGCCTCGGCCGACCCGTCGCCGTCGGCCGGACCGACGCTTCCACTGATGGGCGCCCTGTACACCGGGTCGGGGCGCTGCCTGGACCTGGAGAACCCGGACAACGGCGGGTGGGCGGTCACGACCGACTGCAACGGCTCCGACCGGCAGCAGTGGCGGTTGACCCGCGGCCCGGACGACCAGTACATGGTGGTCAACCTGGCCGGCTCCGGCTGCCTGGACGTGGAGAACGCCAGCCACGACGACGGTGCCCGGATCGTGCAGTGGACGTGCCACGACGCGGACAACCAGCGCTGGGTGGTACGCCCGGACATGGACACGTTCACCCTGGTCAACGCGTACAGCGGGATGTGCGCCACGGTGGAGGGCGACGGGAAGCTGCGGCAGCGCACCTGCGGCACCGACCCCGCCCAGCGTCTGCGCGCCAGCGCCCCGACGCCGGCCCCGTCACCGAGCAGCTCCAGCGCGCCGCCGGATCAGCCGCCGGGTGACCCCGGCACGCCGGCGCCGGAGCAACCGCCGGGCGACCCCGGCACGCCGGCGCCGGATCAGTCGCCGAGCAGCTCCAGCGCCACCTGAAGGCCGGCCTCCTGGCGCTGCTCGTCGCTGACGCCGTCCTGGTTGAGGACGAACCAGGTGGCGTGCACGGCGAAGATCGCCAGCGCGCTCTTGAGCTGGTCGGGCAGGGGCGCGTCCCGGTCGGCGAGGAACTCCAGCATGGCCATCATCCGCTCGCGCATCTTCTCGCCGGCCGGCATGGCGCGCATGGTGGTCTGGTTGCGCTCGAAGAAGCGCATCATGTCGTGGTGCCGGCCGTGCCGCAGGTGGCGGGCGTACCGCCGGACGAACTCGCGCCGGGCTTCTCCGGTCCGCGGCTGGGTCTGCGCCCACGCGATCAGCTCGTCCATCACCGCGATCCGGTCCTCGACCATGCTCGCGATGATGTCCTCCTTGGTCTTGAAGTGGTAGTAGAGCGCCGCCTTGGTGACGCCGAGCCGCTCGGCGATCTCCCGTAGCGAGGTCGCCTCGTACCCCTGCTCGGTGAACAGTTCGAGGGCGATCTCCTGGATCCGGGTACGGGTGTCGGCGTTCTGCCTCATCGCGCTCGAGATGCTCCCTGTCCGCATCGGAAACTTACTTGACGGCCGGCAAGTACCGAGTCTACGGTACCGGCGACGCTAACTAGCCGGCCGGCAAGTAAGTCGGCCCGCTTGATCAAGGGGGAGCGTACCTGTGTCCGCATCCGAGACGGCACCAGCGCGCCAGCGCGAGGTCATGATGGTGCTACCCGGCCTGCTGCTCGCCATGCTGCTGGCCATGCTCGACAACATGATCATCGGCACCGCGATGCCGCGGATCGTCGGCGAACTGGGCGGCCTCGCCCACCTGTCCTGGGTGGTGACGGCGTACGTGCTCGGCACGACCGTCTCGACACCGATCTGGGGCAAGATCGGTGACCTGTACGGGCGCAAGACGATCTTTCTGACGTCGATCCTGATCTTCCTGGTCGGGTCGGCGCTGTGCGGGATGGCCGGCTCCGACCTGCTCGGCGGGCCTCACAACGGGATGGGCCAACTGATCGCGTTCCGGGCGCTGCAGGGGCTCGGCGCGGGCGGCCTGATGGTGAACGCCTTCGCGATCATCGGCGACCTGGTGCCGCCCCGCGAGCGCGGCCGGTACCAGGGCGTGATGGCCGCCGTCATGTCGCTGGCCATGATCGCCGGCCCGCTGGTCGGCGGCTTCATCACCGACCACCTCAACTGGCGCTGGGCCTTCTACGTCAACCTGCCGATCGGCGCCGTCGCGCTGCTGCTGCTCGCCGCCCGACTGCACCTGCCCACGTACCGGACGGAGCACCGCATCGACTGGCCCGGCGCCGGCCTGCTCGCAGTCGGCATCACCGCGCTGGTCCTGATCACCACCTGGGGCGGCAACGAGTACGCCTGGCGCTCGGCGCAGATCCTCGGCCTGGCCGCCCTCGGCGTGGTGTCGCTCGGCATCTTCCTCGCCGTGGAGCGGCGCGCACCGGAGCCGATCCTGCCGCTGAACCTGTTCGCCAACCGCAACTTCAGCCTGATCTCGGCGATCGGCTTCCTGCTCGGCTTCGCGATGTTCGGCGCGATCAACTTCCTGCCGCTGTACCAGCAGACCGTGCAGGGCGCCTCGGCCACCAACTCCGGCCTGCTGCTCCTGCCGATGATGGCGTCCGCGATGGTGGTGAGCCTGTTCGTCGGCCGGGTCATCACCCGTACCGGCCGGTACAAGATCTTCCCGGTCATCGGCGGGGTCGGGATGGCGCTCGGCATGTGGCTGCTGTCGTTGCAGGACGCGCACACCAGCCGGCTGCAGACGGGGCTGTTCATCGCCGTGCTCGGCCTGGGGATGGGCTTCCTGATGCAGACCACGCTGCTGATCGCGCAGAACAGCGTGGAGCAGAAGGACCTGGGTGTGTCCAGCAGCACGGCGACGTTCTTCCGCTCCATCGGCGGCTCGTTCGGCGTGTCGATGTTCGGCGCCGTCTTCAACCACCGGTTCGGCACCGAGATCGTCCACCACCTCGGCGCGGCCGGCGCCAAGCTCAGCCAGGGCGGCGCGCGACTGGACCCCGCCGCGCTGAAGGCGCTGCCGGCGCCGGTGCGGCTCGGCTTCCTGGAGGCGATGGCCACGTCGGTGTCCACCGTGTTCACCTGGGCGATCGCCTTCGCGGTGGCGGTACCCGTGCTGGCCGTGCTCATCAAGGAGGTACCGCTGCGCGGTGGCCCGGCGGCCGCCGGCGCCGGCGGCCAGGAACCGGGGACGGCGGAACGGATCGAGGAGCCGACGGCGCCGGCGGTGCGGTAACGCCGGTACCCGGGCGGGGGTGCCGGCGCCGGACGCCGCGCCCCCGCCGGCCGGTGCGGATCTTGGAACGATGCGGCGCGCCCACCGCGCTCTCCCCGCCGATGTCGACCACCTCCGTCGCGTCCCGCGCGCCCTCATCCTGCCGGCCACCGGGCGGCCGGGCGGTGGCCGGCGGGGCGTCGCGCGGCCTGAAGACCGGGCGTCATGGGGTCTGCTGACCGGGCCCACCGGTCGTCCGGACCACGGGCGACCCCGGTCCGGTCGGAGACACTTTCCTTGAGCTGGACATCTGCTCGGCGGAGAGTCGGAGTCGGGCATCTGCTCGGCGAGTGTCGTCGTTGCCGGAACACCTTCTACCGGAAGTCCCCCGAAAGGCAGGACGATCATGACTGCACCTACTCCTCGCAAGGTCCAGCGGTACGGGTGGATTCCGGACCTGCCGGACCAGCGCGACCACCTGTACGCGGCACCACCCGCGGTGCTCCGGGCGCTGCCACCCAGCGTGGACCTGCGGGACCAGTGCCCCAAGGAGGTCTACGACCAGGGCCAGCTGGGTAGCTGCACGGCGAACGCGATCGCCGGGGCGTTCGAGTTCGACCTGCTCAAGCAGAAGCTGGCCGACTTCATGCCGTCCCGGTTGTTCATCTACTACAACGAACGCGCCCGGGAGCACACCACAAGCTGCGACAGCGGCGCCATGATCCGCGACGGCATCAAGAGCGTGTCCAAACAGGGCGTGTGCAGCGAGACGTCGTGGCCGTACGACGTCTCCCGGTTCGCCGAGAAGCCGCCGAAGGCGTGCTACGACGAGGCGCAGGGCAACCTGGCCACCTCCTACCAGCGGATCCTGCCCCTGCTGTCGCAGCTCAAGGGGTGTCTCGCGCACGGTTACCCGTTCGTGTTCGGGTTCCGGGTCTACGAGAGCTTCGAAAGCGCGGAGGTCGCGAAGACCGGCGTCGTACCGATGCCGAACTCCACCGAAGAGGCGCTCGGCGGACACGCGGTGCTCGCCGTCGGTTACGACGACGCCGACGCGCGCTTCCTGGTCCGCAACTCGTGGGGCCCCGGCTGGGGGCAGGGCGGATACTTCACGATGCCGTACGCCTACCTCACCGACCGCACCCTCTCGTCCGACTTCTGGGCAGTCCTGCGGGTGAGCTGAGCGCGCGGGCGACCCCAGCGCGTCGGCGAGCTGACCGCGCAGGCGACCCCAGCGCGTCGGCGAGCTGACCGCACGGGCGGACCGGGCCGCCAGCGAACCGCGAGCCCGGCGGGTCGCCGGCGACCGAGGTCGACCGGCGGCCCGCGTTTGTCCGGCCGGTTACCGTGGGTATCCACCCCTCGGCCAGAGCGGAAGGGTGGTGCCCGGATGGGGCAGGAGGTCGACCAGCGGGAATTCACCCGCGAGGACAGGCAGCGGTACCGGCAGAAGGTGCGGCGCTGCCTGGACGTCTTCGCGCGGATGCTGCGCGAGTCGCGTTTCGACACCGACCGGCCGATGACCGGGCTGGAGGTCGAGCTCAACCTCGTCGACGACCGGGGCGACCCGGCGATGCGCAACGCCGAGGTGCTGCGGGCCATCGCCGATCCCAACTTCCAGAGCGAGCTGGGCCAGTTCAATATCGAGATCAACGTCGACCCGCAGCGACTGGCGCCGGACGGCCTGGCCGGCTTCGAGGAGACGGTACGCAGCAGCCTCAACGCCGCCGAGGAGCGCGCCCGGCGGGTCGGCTCGCACCTGGTGATGGTGGGCATCCTGCCGACGCTGCGGCCGGGGCACCTGACCCACGACACGCTCTCCGCCGACCGGCGCTATGAGCTGCTCAACCAACAGATCTTCGCCGCGCGCGGCGAGGACCTGTACATCTCGATCGACGGCGTCGAGCGGCTGGCCACCACCGCCGACACCGTCGCGCCCGAGGCAGCCTGCACGAGCACCCAGTTCCACCTGCAGGTCTCCCCCGAACAGTTCCCCGCGTACTGGAACGCCGCGCAGGCGATCGCCGGCGTGCAGGTGGCGGTGGGCGCCAACGCGCCGTTCCTGTTCGGCAAGGAGCTGTGGCGCGAGACCCGGATCCCGCTGTTCGAACAGGCCACCGACACCCGCTCCGAGGAACTCAAGGAGCAGGGGGTCCGGCCCCGGGTGTGGTTCGGCGAGCGCTGGATCACCTCGATCTTCGACCTGTTCGAGGAGAACGTGCGCTACTTCCCAGCCCTGCTCCCGGTGTGCGAGGACGAGGACCCGGTCGAGGTGCTCGACCGGGGCGACACCCCCGGCCTGGCCGAGTTGCGGCTGCACAACGGCACGGTGTACCGCTGGAACCGGCCGGTCTACGACGTGGTCTCCGGCCGTCCGCACGTACGGGTGGAGAACCGGGTGCTGCCCGCCGGGCCGACCGTGGTGGACACCCTCGCCAACGCCGCCTTCTACTTCGGGCTGGTCCGGGCGCTCGCCGAAGCGGAACGTCCGGTGTGGAGCCAGATGTCGTTCCGGTCGGCCGCCGAGGACTTCCACCTCGCCTCGCGGCACGGCCTGGACGCCAACCTGTACTGGCCGGGCCTGGGCACGGTACCGGCCAGTGAGCTGGTGCTGCGCCGGCTGCTGCCACTGGCGTACGCCGGGCTCGACCGCTGGGGCGTCGACGCCGGCCAGCGCGACCGGCTGCTCGGCGTGATCGAGCGGCGCTGCGTCACCGGCCGGAACGGCGCACGCTGGCAGGTCGACACCGTCCGCCGGTTGGAGACCGACGACCACCTCGACCGGTACGGGGCGCTGCGCGGCATGCTGCTGCGCTACATGGAGCACATGCACGCCAACACGGCCGTCCACGAGTGGCCGGTGTGACGGGTGCCGAGTATCTCTCAGCATCTTCACAGCGCCCGCTGAGCCGCTACGCAGGCCCGGCGGACAGGGAGTCGACAGCAGGACGCGGGGTCGCGTACGCCGACCCCGCGCCAGCGCGTCGACGACCGAGGGGGTGGGTCCGTGTCACCCTCCCGGCACGCCGACCCACCCCCGGTCGCCGGCACGGTGGGGGCCCGCAGCGCATACGTGGATCTGCTGCGGGTCCTCGCCATCACGCGCGTGGTCGTCTACCACAGCCTCGGCGTAGCCTGGCTGACCGTCGTGTTCCCGGCGGTGGGCGTGATGTTCGCGCTGGCCGGGTCGCTGATGGCGGCGTCACTGGACCGGCGCGGCGCCGCGGCGGTACCCGGGCGGCTGCGCCGCCTGCTCCCTCCCGTGTGGACGCTCGCCGCGGTCTGCGTACCCGTCATGCTGGCGGGCGGGATGCACCTGGACTGGTCGGTGCTGTGGTGGCTGGTGCCGCTGCACGACCCGCCCGCCGACGCGTGGGGGTCGGCAACCCTCGGCATGATCTGGTACCTGCGGCAGTACCTGTGGTTCGTCCTGGCCTCGCCGCTGGCGCTGCCCGCGTTCCGCCGCTGGCCGGTGGGCTGCCTGCTCGCGCCGCTGGCCCTGCTGGTGGCGCTGAGCCTGACCGGTACCCGGGCGCCCGGGCCGGTCGCCGACCTCGCCCTGTACGGCGACTGCTGGCTGCTCGGCTTCGCCCACCACGACGGTGTCCTGCGCCGACTGCGCCGGTCCACCCTGCTGGTCGCGGCGGGCGCGCTGGCCGCCGCCGGCGGCGGGTGGATCCTGACCCACCCGGGCCCGCGCGGGTACGACCTCAACGACATCCCTCTGGGCAACGCGCTCTGGTCGGCGGCGTTCCTGCTGGTCCTGCTCGGACCGGCGGCACCGGTCGCGACGCGGGTACCGCACCGGGCGGCCCGGCTGCTGACCGCCCTCAACAGCCGGGCGATGACGGTGTACCTGTGGCACCAGACCGCGATCGGGGTCGTGGCGGTGGCCGCCGGCCACTGGCGGATCGACCTGGCCCGGCCGGCGGGCCGGCTGTTCCTGCTCGCCGCGGTGGGCACGCTGCTCGTGCTGGCGGTCGCGAGCTTCGGGTGGGTGGAGGACGTGGCCGCCGGCCGCCCGCCGGCGTTGCTGCCCACCGGCGAGCGGCCGGTGCCGCTGACCACTGCCGAACGGCCGGCTGGCGGCCCGTACCTATCCGGCCCGCTCGCCGCGCAGCGTCGCCCAGACGACCTTGCCGTCTCCGGACACCGCGGTACCCCAATCGGCGGTGCAGGACTCGACGAGGTACAGACCCCGGCCACCGGTGGTCATGCTGGGCCGCCCTGACACCGTCCACGCCGGCATCCGGGGCGGCACCCGGCTGCCGTCGCGCACCGCGAGGTGCAGGTACGGGCCGCGCAGCGTCGCCGTCAGATCCAGGTCGGTACCGGCGTGCAGCACGGCATTGCCGACCAGTTCCGAGATCACCAACTGGGCCGGGTCGGTCAGGTCGGCCAACTCCCACCGGTCGCACACCCCGGCCACCAGCCGGCGCGCGACGGCGGCCGATCCCGGGTCGGCGGGCAGCCGTACCCGGATCCGCCGCAGCCCGGCCTGCGCGTCGAGGGCGGCCGCGAGAGCCAGATCACGGTGCGGGTACACGGGCAGTTCCCGGCCGAGCAGACGGCACACCTCCCGGCCGGTCGCGGTGCCCGGCGCGGCGCACAGCATCAGCGCCACGGCCGGCCCGTGCCGCTGGTGGCGCGGCACCGCCGCGAACACCGACAGCGCCGACCGGTCCGCCACCGCCAGCCTGGTCAGGTCGGCAACGACCGCGAGCGGGAACTCGGCCAGGCACTTCACCAGGACGCCCCGGACCTGCGGAGTGGCGGCGAGGTCCAGTTCGCCCGCGAATCCGACCACGGTGAACGAGTGGTCCAGGTCCCGGTCGACGGTGACGGTCAGCGTGGCCATCGGTACTGCGCGGACGTTCGCCGCCGGGCACGACCCGGCGGGACGATGGTGCCGTGCGCGCCGCGCACGGCGAGCGGGCCGCCGGTCGCCATGACCGGGTGGTACCCGGTAGCGGCCTCCGGTACGCCCCGACCTGCCCTGAAAATTCATCCGACTGACATCGACGGCGATGTAAGCCGGTTCGCCCGGTTCATCCGGAGATATCGGCGATGGCCGGTTACCAGGCCAGGATCATCTCGGTGATCCGTTCCGGCGGGCCGGGGTGGGCGTAGAAGAATCCCTGCCCGGAGTCGCAGCCCACCGCCCGCAGCCGGTCTGCCTGCATCCGCGTCTCCACGCCCTCGGCGGTGACGGTCAGGTCGAGCGCGTGCGCGAGCTGCACCAGCGTCGCGACCATCCGCTCGCCGGCCCGGTCCGCGTGGCCCGGACGGCGGCCCTGGGTGCGCAGCCCGTCCACGAACGAGCCGGCCAGCTTGATCGCCTGTACCGGCAGGGTACGCAGGTAGGTGAGGTTGGAGTAGCCGGTGCCGAAGTCGTCGATCGCGATCCGCACGCCCATCGCGGCGAGCTTGGTGAGCGCGGCGAGGGGCTCGTGTCCGGGGCCGATGAGCGCACTCTCGGTCAGTTCCAGCTGAAGGTACGCCGGTTCGAGGCCGGTACGGTCGAGGATAGCGGCGACGTCGTCGACGAGGCTCGGCTCCTGAGCCTGCCGCACGGCGAGGTTGACGCTGATCAGCGGTGCCGCGTCCCCGGCGAGGTCGCGCCATTGGCGGCCCTGCCGGCACGCCTCCTCGAGCACCCACAGGCCGAGCGGGACGATCATCCCGGTCTCCTCCGCGAGGGCCACGAACCGGTCCGGGGCGAGCCGGCCGAGCCGGGGGTGCCGCCAGCGAACCAGGGCCTCGGCGCCGATGATGGTGTCGCCGCCACAGAGCACCAGCGGCTGGTAGTCCAGCACGAACTCGCCGCGGTCGAGGGCGCCGGGCATCGAGGCCGACAGCTCGTAGCGGGCCACCTCCCGGTCGGTGCGGTCGGCGTCGAACAGCGCCCACCGCCCCTTGCCGTCGGCCTTCGCCCAGTACAGGGTGATGTCGGCGGCGCGCATCAGCTCCGCCGGCGTGGTTGCGGCGCAGTCGCGGTCGACGATGCCGATGCTCGCCGTCACCGCCAGCCGGTGCCCACCCGCCCCGACCGGCTGGGCCAGCGCGTCGAGCACCGCCTCGGCGAGCGCGACGACCTCACCGGTGGACCGGTGATCGTGGATGAGGATGACGAACTCGTCGCCGCCCATCCGGGCGACCAGGTGCCCGGCCCGGGAGACGCGCTCGTGCAGCCGGTGGGCCACGGCGATGAGCAGCTCGTCGCCGACGTCGTGGCCGAAACTGTCGTTGACCGCCTTGAACCCGTCGAGATCGATGTAGCAGACCGCGACCCGGTCACCGGTGCCGGCCGACTCGAACAGCTCATAGAGCCGGTCGAACAGCAGGGTGCGGTTGGGCAGGCCGGTGAGCGGGTCGTGCAGCGCCTGGTGGCGCAGGCGCAGCTGCTGCTGGTGCCGCTCGGTGACGTCTTCGACCATGACCGACTGGAACCGGGGCTCGCCGTGCTCGCCGCGGATGAGGGAGCCGGCCAACTGCGCCCAGAACACCTGCCCGTCCCGGCGGCACACCTGCTGGTCGGTGCGGACCCGGTCCCGCTCGGCGCGGCCGAGCTCGGCGAACAGCTCGGCGACGGCCGCCGCCCCGGCGGGGTGCACGAAGTCGGCGATCCGGCGCCCGCACAGCTCCTCGCGGGTGTAGCCGGTCATTTCCGCGAGGGTGCCGTTGGCATCGACCAGGCGGCCACCGAGGTCGGCGATGCCGATACCGAAGGGCGCCCCGGCGAACACCGCCCGGAATCTCGCCTCGGTGGCCCGCAGCGCCGCTTCGGTGTCGACCCGGGCCACGGCGGCGGCAGCCCGGATCTCCTCCTGCGCGTCGCGTGTGCGTTCCCGCAGCGCCTGGGTGAACCCCTCGGCCAGCGCGCCGAGCAGCCGCAGCACCCGGCCGTCGCCCGGCCGTCCGAGCCCGGCGCCGAGCACCTCGACGGTGCGGCCGAGCGCCTCGCCTCCGGTGATGTCGGCCGCGACCAGGTCGGCTCCGGCCCGCCGGCCGGGCGTGGCGTCGAACGGTTCGGCGTCGAGCGCGTCGGCCAACCGGCGCACCAGGTCGCGCAGGAGCGCGCGGAGCCGGGCCATGCCCGGGTGGGCGCAGCCGGTGTCGACGACGGCCTGGGCCCAGCGACGGGCGAGGCCGTCGAGGTCGACGCGGTCCGTACCGGCGACGGTCACGTGGGTCATGACCTCCGCCCCGCCGTCAGCGCACCCGCTTCCTCGCGCGGCGCGTCCGGCATCGGCCGGGCGACCTCACCCGTCACCTCGCCGTCGGCGTCGTCGCGCGAACCGCCGGGACGGCGCTCGCACCTCCGGGCCGCGCGCGGTCGAGCGAGGCCGGCGCCGTCCGGCAGCACAGCCTGGCGCTCCACAGCCCAACCGCTCGTCACGCGAGCAGCCTAGGGGCTCCCCCGCACCCGGCGGTACCCGTCGTTCCGTCGAATCCGTCAGCCGCGGCACTCCCGCGCCACGAAGAGCACTGCCAGCGACGATGCGGTGACGCGGAAGCGTCACCGCAGCCCGGACGTCGACGGTGTCATGGACACGGCTGCATCATCGCCACGAAATACCTAAATATGGCTGTGGAGTGTTCGCGATCGGGCGCCGCCGCGCCCGCGGAGCCGAGCGGCGGGTACGGCGTACCGGTCCCGCACGTCAACGGTGCCGCCCGTTCGGCAGCCTCGGCAGCACGACGGTCCGCTGGTCGCCCGCGTACGAGCCGGTGGCCTGTACGGGAATCCGGACGGGGGCACGATCGGTGACGTCGCCGGCGGCGGCCCGGCCCGCCCGCCCACGGTCGGCGACCCTGTCCGCCCGCTCGCGGTCGGCGACCCTGTCCGCCCGCTGGCCATCCTTGCGCATCGACAGCCCCACCGTGACGTAGGCGAGTGCGGTGACGACGACACAGGCCAGGATGCTGATCGGCAGCAGCAGTGCGAGCGCGCTGACGCCCGTGATCGCGGTGGGCTGGGAGGTCAGGGTGACCCGGATGGCCGACATGCCCGTGTAGTGCATGCTGGAGACCGCCAGGCCCATCAGGAGCGCGGCCGTCACGGTAGCGGCACCGCCGCGGCGGATGTACAGGGCGAACCACAGCGCGGCGGTGGCCGCGACGATCGCGATCACCACCGATGCCGTGACCCGGACAGGATCGAACGACATGACACCGCCCAGGCGCATCGCGGCCATTCCGGTGTAGTGCATCGCCGCGACCCCGATCCCGGTGATCGGGCCGCCGATGAGCAGCTTCGACGACCTGGGGCTGCCCATGCCGACGATGAACAGCCCGATCCCGACGATGACGACGGCGATGACCACGCTCACCACCGTGGTCGGCACGTCGTAACGCACAACCGTGTCCGGCACGTCGAATCCGATCATCGCCATGAAGTGCATGAGCCAGATCCCGGTGCCACCGATCGCGACGGCCGCCAGTGCGAGCCAGCGGGCCCGCGCCGCGCCCTCCACCTCGCGGGCCCGGGCTGCGAGTATGAGACCGAGCAGAGACCCCAGGAACGACATGACGTACGCCAACGTGGGACTTGTCCACCCGTACGCGAAGTGATGCACTTCCGACACGAAAATTCCCTTTCACCGCCAGTGGCCGTGATGGCACGGACACCTCACGTTCGACGACTACCGGGGGGATTCAGCCACTTTCGACCGCCGGGCCGTCGCACACGGTGTGCGAGTCGCAGCGACGGTTGTCGACCGGTGACGCCGGGGATGGAATACCGACGATCCGGGTAGGATGACGCCGTCGGTCGACATTCCACCGTCGAGACGGGCACGGCGGCCGGCCGGACGCGCCATAGCCAGAAATCTCCATCGGGACTCTCCGCGGACAGTCCACCCGGCACCTCACAGGACACCTCTCCACCGGGTGCCCCCGCCGGGAGCAACGGCATTCTCCAGCCGGGAGACTTGCGCAAATGTGAGAAATTCTCATGCCCACTGTCCGTGAGCGAACGGTGGCCGTATCGTGTTCGACACCGACACCTCGCGGGGCGCCGTCGCCACATTCCCCGATCAGCGACCCGCTGCCGCACCTACGGTCGACGCGGACCGGCGATCCAGATCACGTTTGATGGACATCTGCCGAGGAAATAGACCGGGGAAAACGGAGAGGTACCTGTGAGCGAGCAGTACCGGTTCGTCGTCGTCGCCAACCGCCTACCGGTCGACGAGATGGTAGACGAGGACGGCAAGCGCGAGTGGACCCGTAGTCCCGGCGGCCTGGTCAGCGCCCTGCACCCGATCGTGCGCGCCCACAACGGTGCCTGGATCGGCTGGTCCGGCGGCACCGGCGAGGCACCCGAGCCCTTCGACTTCGACGGCATGTGGCTGCACCCCATCCCACTGTCGGCCCAGGAGCTGGACTACTACTACGAGGGCGAGTCCAACGCCACCATCTGGCCGCTCTACCACGACGCGGTGGAGACGCCGTCGTTCCACCGGCACTGGCGTGAGGCGTACCGGCGGGTCAACCGCCGTTTCGCCGAGGCCGCCGCGGCGGCCGCCGCCCCCGGCGCCACCGTCTGGGTGCACGACTACCAGCTCCAGCTCGTCCCGGCGATGCTCCGGCAACTCCGCCCTGACCTGCGCATCGGCTTCTTCCTGCACATCCCGTTCCCGCCGGTGGAGCTGTTCATGCAGCTGCCGTGGCGGACCAGCATCCTGGAAGGACTGCTCGGTGCCGACCTCGTCGGCTTCCAGCGCCCCGGCGGCGCGGAGAACTTCCTACGGCTCACCCGAACCCTGCTGGGGCTCGAACCCGAGGGCGACCACGTGGTCGTCGACGGGCGCACGGTCACCGCCCGCGCGTTCCCGATCTCGATCGACGTCGCCGAGATGGAACGGCTCGCGGCCGACCCACACATCCGCGACCGGGCCCAACAGCTCAGCACGGAGCTGGGCGGGCACCGCCGGCTGCTGCTCGGCGTGGATCGGCTCGACTACACCAAGGGCATCGAGCACCGGCTCAAGGCGTACCGGGAGCTGCTCGCCGAGGGTCGCCTGTCCAATCGGGAGGTGGCGCTCGTGCAGGTGGCCACGCCGAGCCGGCTGCGCGTCGCCCAGTACCGCCAGCTACGGGAGCGGGTCGAGCGCGAGGTCGGCCGGATCAACGGCGAGTTCGGCGAGGTCGGCCTGGCACCGGTGCACTACCTCTTCCGCTCGTACGACCGCGAGGAGCTGCTCGCGCTCTACCTCGCGGCGGACGTGATGGTGGTGACCCCGTTGCGCGACGGCATGAACCTCGTCGCCAAGGAGTACGTCACCGCGCGTACCGATGACACGGGCGCGCTGGTGCTCAGCGAGTTCACCGGCGCCGCCGCGGAACTGCCGGAGGCGTTTCTGGTCAACCCGCACGACGTGGACGGGCTCAAGGAGGCGTTCGTGGCGGCCCTGAACACGCCGGCCGAGGAGCGCCGCGACCGGATGCGCCGGATGCGCGCGCACGTGGGCAGCCACGACGTGACCCGGTGGGCCCGGGATTTCCTGGCCGATCTGGGCGAGGTCGGCAGCGCCTGCCCGACCCGCTAGTACCCGTCCCGCCGGGCGCCACAAGAACGGCTGAAGATCTGCGCAATGTCGCGAACTTTGCTGCTTACCGGGCACCTGATACCGCAATGTTCGCGACATTGCGCAGATCTTGAGTGGTGATTTTGCCCGTTTTGCCGCTATAGCTGCGATTCGTTCTTCATGATCGGTGGGTGCGACCGATGTTGGCCGTCCCCGGTCCGGTACCGACCGGACCGGACTGGGCGTTCGAGTTCAAGTGGGACGGCGTACGGGCGATCGTCGAGGTCCGGGGCGCGGCGGTCCGGACGTTCAGCCGCGGCGGCCGGGACGTCACCGCCGGCTACCCGGAGCTCGCGACACTCCCCGACCTGCTCGGCGGGCGGCACGCGGTACTCGACGGGGAGATCGTCGCCATCGGCGGTACCGGCGTGCCGAGCTTCGCGGTGCTCCAGCAGCGGATGCACGTCCCCGCCCCCGCCACCCGGCTGCTGGCCGGTGTGCCGGTCCAGCTCTACGTGTTCGACGTGCTCGCCCTCGACGGCCGGGGCACCGCCGACCTGCCCTACCGGCGGCGCCGGGAGCTGCTCGACGGCCTCGGGCTGCGCGGCCCGGTGGTCCACGCGCCGCCGCACTTCACCGGTCACGGCGGTGACGTGCTGACCGCCGCTCGCGAGACCGGCCTGGAAGGGGTCGTGGCCAAGCGGCTGGACTCGCCGTACCGCCCGGGCATACGGTCACCGCACTGGGTCAAGACGCCGCTCACCGTGACCACCGAGGTGGTCGTGGTCGGCTGGAAGCCCGGTGCGGGCCGGCGTACGGGCACGGTCGGCTCGCTGCTCATGGGCGGTCACGACGCCGACGGCCGGCTGACCTACCTCGGACACGTCGGCACCGGGCTGACCGAAGCCGCGCTCGACCTCCTGCGCGACCGGCTCGCCCCGCTGGCCCGCGCCACTCCGCCGCTGGACCCCCCACCACCCCGCGAGTACGCCCGCGGCGCCCGCTGGGTGCAGCCGGTCCTGGTCGGTGAGGTGGCCTACCGCGCCGTGACGCCCGACGGTCGGCTGCGCCACCCCTCCTGGCGCGGTCTGCGCACCGATCGCGACCCGCGCGAGGTGGGGCGGCCGGATCCGCGGTGACGGAGCGAGACCGCGGGGACGGAGCGAGACCGCGGGGACGGGGCGAGACCGCAGGGACGGCGGCGCCCGCCGCGTACCGTACGTCGCTCCTGCGCACCGCACTAGGATCAAAGAGCGCCCGAACGGCGGGAGGACTGCGATGCGACCCCCGAAGCCGCCGCACGAGGCGGAGCGGCTGCGGGCCCTGCACGAGTTCACGATCCTCGACACTCCGCCCGAACCGGACTACGACGAGGTCGTCGCGCTCGCGGCGCACATCTGCGCGGTCCCGATGTCGCTGATCAACCTGATCGACGCGGACCGGCAGTGGTCCAAGGCACGCATCGGCGTCGACGAGGTCGAGGTCCCCCGGGAGGTGTCGTTCTGCGCGCACACGATCCTGGGCACCGACCCGATCGTCGTGCCGGACGCGACCGCCGACCCCCGCTTCGCCGACAACCCCTACGTGGTCCGGGACCCGGGTGTCCGGTTCTACGCCGGCGCGCCCCTGCTCACCACCGAGGGGTACGCCCTGGGCACCCTCTGCGTGGTCGACCGGTCGCCACGGCAGCTCGGACGCTCCCAGCTCAAGGCGTTGCGGGCGCTGTCGCGCCAGGTCATCGCGCAGCTCGAACTGCGCCGCTTCACCGTGTTGCTGGCCGGCGGGACGGTGCGGCTGCGCGAACTGGAGCGGCGCCTGGAGGATCTCGCCGGGCTGGCCGGGCGACTGCGCGAACCGCTCGGTTCGCTGCGCGCCTGGCTCGCCGCCCCGGACGAGCCGGACGTCCGGGACGCCGTCGCCGCACACGCCGGCCCGTTGCGCCGGCTCGTCGACGACCTGCTGGCTCTGGTGGACCCGGCGTCGGCACCGGCGCTATGCCGGCGCCTGGTGGACCTGAGCCAACTGGTCCAGCGCGCCGCCGAGGCGGTCCGGCCGATCGCCGACACCCGCAGCGTCCCGGTGCTGTGCACGTCCGTCACGCCGACCCCGATCCACGCCGACCCGGCCCGCCTCGAACAGGCGCTCACCCATCTGCTGTTCAGCGCCGTCAAGTACGCCCCGGCCGGGGGCCGGCTGGAGGTCTTCAGCGGACCGGACACCATCCCGACGGTACGGGTACGGGACCGGGACGTCGGACGCGAGCGGCCCGGTCTGTTCGACCACTTCCTGCAGCAGGCGGTACAGCGGCCGCCCGGCGACCCGCCCCGCCGCGGGCTCTGCGCGGCCAAGACCGTCTTCGACGCACACCGGGCGACGGTGACGATGTACGACCGTCCCGGCGAGGGCACCACGCTGCACGTCACGTTCCCCGGCGCGGGCGAGCCCGGCCCCGGTGCCGGCTGACCGGACCGTCCCGGCCCGCGCCCGGCTCAGCCGATCTCCTCGTCGACGAAGCACCAGCGCCACCACTCCCCCTCCTCGAAGGAGCGGATCACCGGGTGCCCGGTCCGTGCGAAGTGCTCGGTGGCGTGCCGGCGCGGCGAGGAGTCACAGCAGCCCACGTACCCGCACGCCAGGCACAGTCGCAGGTGTACCCAGTCGTGGCGGCCCTCGTCGAGGCAGCCGGCGCAGCCGGCGAGCGTGACCGGTGTCGGCTCGGTCGAGCCGACACCGTCGAGGTGCGGGCAGCTCATTGGTCCTCCCGTTGCAGCAACGATTCCTCCAGGTCCATGTCGCGCTGTGCCCGGCGCAGCACCTCCTCCGGGATCTTGCCCTCGTCCCGGGCCCGCCGGAACACCTCCCGCTCGGCGTCGAGCATCGCGCGGCGCAGCCGGCTGTACGCCTCCGACGGCGTCTCCTGCCGCCGCCCGCCCAGCCGCTCCCAGGCCAGGTTGGTCCGGTCGGACAGCAGCGTCCGCAGCCGTTCGAGCACCGAGTCGGGTACCGGCCCGTCGCGGTTGGCCAACTCCTCCAGCCGGGCGCGCGCCGCCCGGGCCGCCGCCTGCTGCACCGACGCCTCGGCGAGCGCGTCCACCTTCGGGTCGTCGGCGGGTATCCGCAGCCACCTCGCCATGACCGGCAGGGTCATGCCCTGGAGGACCAGCGTTCCCACGATCACCGAGAATGCCAGCCAGACGAACAGGTCCCGGGGGTAGGGCCGGCCGTCGGCCAGGGTGGGCGGCAGTGCGAGCGCCGCGGCGAGGGTGACCACACCGCGCATCCCCGCCCAGGCGGTGACCGTCGGGTACCGCAGCGGCGGCGCCGGGTCGTGCCGGCGGATCCGGGGGATCAGCCGGGCCAGGTAGGTCACCGGGTATGTCCAGACGAAGCGGGACACCACCACGACCACGAGCACCACGATCGTGGCCCTGGCCACCACGCCCAGCGGGGTGTTCAGGTCGTGCACGATGAACCGCAACTGCAGGCCGACCAGCAGGAAGACGATGCCCTCCAGCAGGAACTTGACCATGCGCCAGAAGGCGTCCATCTGCAGTCGCGAGGCCGCCGACATCAGCGTCGGGTACCGGTGCCCCAGGTACAGGCCGGTCACCACGACCGCCACCACGCCGGAGGCGTGCACCTGCTCGGCGGGCACGTAGACCACCCACGGCACGAGCAACGACACGGCGTTGTCGATCAGCGGCTGGGTGACCCGGCGGTGGATCCAGGCCAGCACGACGGCGCCGAGCCCGCCGATCAGCACGCCGCCCCCGGCGGCGAGCAGGGCGTCGCCGGCCACGCCGAGCGGGGTCAGGATGTGGCCGGTGGCGGCGGCCACCGCCACGCGGAACAGCACCAGCGCGGTCGCGTCGTTGACGAGGCTTTCGCCTTCGAGGATCGCGACGATGCGGCGGGGCAGCCCGATGCGCCGGGCCACCGCGGTGGCGGCGACCGCGTCCGGCGGGGCGACGATCGCGCCCAGGGCCATCGTCGCGGCCAGCGGCACGGCGGGCAGCAGCAGGTGCACGGTGTACCCGACGCAGACGGTGGTGAACAGCACCAGCCCGACCGCGAGCAGCAGGATCGGGCGCAGGTTGTGCCGGAAGGCGGGTACCGACGTTTCCACCGCGGCCACGTACAGCAGGGGCGGCAGTACACCGAACAGCACGACGTCGGGCTCCAGGCGCACCTGCGGGACGGCGGCCACGAACGACAGCGCCAGTCCGACGATGACGAGCAGGATCGGCGACAGCGCGCCGAGTCGGCGCGCCACCACGGAGACCGCCACGACGGTCGTCACCAACCCGACCACGACCACCAGCAGCGTCACCCGTTGAGCCTACGTCCCCGATCGATCTCGCCGGGCCGGGAGTGATCGGACCGGCAACCGGCCGTGACGCGCGGAATAACCACCGCCGCGGCGGGAACGCACCCGGGATGGGGACTCTCGTCGCCGACGCCGTCGTGGCGCGGCTGCGGGCGTGGGGGGTACGCACGGTCTTCGGGTACTCCGGCGACGGCCTCGAAGGGCTGCTCGGGGCGCTCACCCGGGCCGGTACGCCGGAGTTCGTCCAGGCCCGCCACGAGGAGTCGGCGGCGTTCATGGCGACCGCGCACGCCAAGTACACCGGTGAGCTGAGCGCCTGCGCCTCCACCCGCGGCCCGGGCGCGGTACACCTGCTCGGCGGCCTCTACGACGCCCGCCACGACCACACTCCGGTCCTCGCCGTCCTGGGCGAACAGGCCGGGTCGGTCGCGGCCTACCAGCACGGCCCGGACCCGCGGCTGCTCTACCAGGACGTGGCCGGCGGGTTCTGCGCGGAGCTGCGCAGCGCCGCCGACGCCCGGACGCTGGTCGACCGGGCGGCCCGGCACGCGGTCGCCACCCGCGGCCCGGCGGTCCTGGTGATCCCGCACGACATGCAGTACCGGCAACTGCCCGCCGGGGCGCCGGACGGACGGCCGGCCGGGTACGGCCCGGCCCGGATAGTGCCCGACGAGGTCGATCTGCGGGCCGCGGCCCAGGTGCTCAACGCCGGGCAGCGGGTCGCCATCCTCGTCGGCCAGGGCGCACTGGGGGCGGCCGCCGAGATCGTCGGCGTCGCCGACCGGCTCGCGGCCGGCGTCGGGTACGCCCTGCTGGGCAAGCCGGCGCTGGACAACCGGCTGCCGTTCGTCACCGGGCCGACCGGGCACCTCGGCACGACCGCCAGCTACGAGCTCATGCGCGACTGCGACACGCTGCTGATGGTCGGCACCGACGAGCCGTGGTCGGAGTACCTGCCGGCGGTCGGCCAGGCCCGCGCGGTTCAGGTCGACATCGACGGCCGGCGCCTCGGCTACCGGTACCCCACGCAGGTCAACCTGCTCGGCGACGCCGCGCTCACGCTGCGCGCCCTGCTGCCGCTGCTGCGCGAGCGCACCGACCGGTCCTGGCGTACCCGGATCGAGGAGTCGGTCCTGGAGTGGCGCCGGCTGGTGGCCCGGCTCGGTGCCGAGCCGGCCCGGTGGCTCAACCCGCACCTGGTCTTCGCGGAACTGAACGCGCGCCTGCCCGAGCGGGTGCTCATCGGCGTCGACGTCGGTTCCTCGGTGTACTGGTACGCCCGTCAGCTCTACCTGCGGCCAGGCATGGTGGCCCACCTGTCGGGGACGTTCGCGGCGATGGGCTGCGGGGTGCCGTACGGGCTGGCCGCCAAGCTCGCCCACCCCGACCGACCGGTGCTGGTGGTGGCCGGCGACGGTGCCATGCAGATGCTCGGCATGGCGGAGCTGATCAGCGTCGCCCGGTACCGGGACCGCTTCACCGACCCGCGCTTCGTCATCCTGGTCCTGCACAACAACGACCTGGGCGAGGTGAGCTGGGAGCAGCGCGAGCTCGACGGCGACCCGCGGTTCGCCGCCTCTCAGGCGCTGCCCGACGTCGACTACGCCGGGCACGCGCGACTGCTCGGCCTGGACGCGGTCCGGGTCGAGCGGCCCGACGAGGTCGACCCGGCCCTGGACCGGGCGTTCACGGCCGGCGCGCCGGTGCTCGTGGACGCCGTGATCGAACCCGCGGTGCCGCTCGTACCGCCGCACCTGGCGCCGGCGCAGGCCCGACGCATCGACGACTCGCTGCGCGCGGAGGGCGAGTTCGGCAGCCAGGCCCGACGGCTGCTGGCCGCCCACTCGGAGATCGAGTTCGACCGTACGCCGTGAGCGGCGCCGGGTCCGCGACCCGCCGGCCGGGGTGCGCCGTGAGAGGGTGGGCGCATGGTCATCTATGTGGGGTCGTACACGCCCGACGCCGGCGGTGCGGGTACCGGCGTCTCGGTCTGGGATGCGCGGCTGCGCCCGGCCGCTCGTGAGGTCGCGCTGCCGGCCCCGTCCTGGCTGGTCGCCCACCCGTCCGCGGCGGTGCTGTTCGCGGTGAACGAACTCGACTCCGGCGGGGTGACGACGCTGGCCCGGGGGGCCGACGGCGCGCTGGCGGTGGTCGCCCGGCAGCCCAGCGGCGGCGCGGCGCCGTGCCACCTGTCGGTCACCGCGGACGGCCGGCACCTGCTGTGCGCCAACTACGGCAGCGGCAGCGTCGCCGTGTTCGCCGTCGGCGCCGACGGTACCCTCGGCGCCCGCACCGACCTGGTAACCCACCACGGTGCGGGGGCGGACCCGCAGCGCCAGGAGGGCCCGCACGCGCACCAGGTGGTCGCCGACGGCGCCGGGGCGATCGCCGTCGACCTGGGTACCGACACCTTGCACGGGTACCGCCTCACCCCGGACGGCACGCTGGAACCCACCTGGACGACCCGCGCCGGCGCCGGGGTCGGCCCCCGGCACCTGGTCACCGGCCGGGCCGGGCGCCGGTACGTCGCCGACGAGCTCGCCGGCACGGTGTCGGTGTACGACCCGGACCCCGCGACCGGGGGCCTGCGGCTGGTGCACCGCCGGCCGGCGACCCTGACCGAGCCGACGGGCGCGACCCTGCCGTCGGAGATCGCGCTCTCGCCGGACGGGCGGTACCTCTACGTCGGCAACCGCGGCGCCGACACTGTCACCACGTTCGCCGTCGACGGCGACGGGCTGGCCGGGGTCGATGAGACGCCCTGCGGCGGGCACTGGCCGCGCCACCTGGTCGTCGACGGCGACCTGATGTACGTGGCGAACGAGCGCTCGCACGCCGTCACCGTGCTGCGGGTCGACCCGGACACCGGGATCCCCCGCCTGACCGGCGACCGCATCGAGGTCCCCAGCCCCGCCTGCGTCCTGGTCGACCGGTAGCCGGTACGGAAGACGTTTCGGCCCCCCGGTCGCGCGGGCATGAACGCTGTCAATCGAGCAGCGGGGCAGGTGGGTCGTGTCCATATTCCGTACCAAGCCGGTGGAGCAGTCGATCAGGGAGACCGACGAGCCGGAGCACCGGCTGCGGCGTGACCTGTCCGCGCTGGACCTGGTCGCGTTCGGCATCGGCGTGATCGTCGGTACCGGCATCTTCGTGTTGACCGGGCAGCAGGCGGCGATCAACGCCGGCCCGGCGATCGTGGTCTCGTTCGTCCTCGCCGGGATCGTCTGCGCGCTGGCCGCCATGTGTTACGCCGAGTTCGCCTCGACGGTGCCGGTGGCCGGCTCGGCGTACACGTTCGCGTACGCCACGCTCGGCGAGTTCATCGCCTGGGTCATCGGCTGGGACCTGTGCCTGGAGCTGGCGCTGGGCGCCGCGGTGGTGTCCCGCGGCTGGTCGGCGTACCTGCAGCGGCTGTTCGACCTGCCGCCCTGGCTCGCCGGGGACAAGGCGGTACCGGACTGGGGAGCGATCTTCGTCGTCGCCGCGCTGGGCATCGTCATGATCGTCGGTATGAAGCTGTCCAGCCGCGTCACGAACATCCTCGTCGCGGTCAAGCTGGCCGTCGTGCTGTTCGTCATCGGACTGGGCGTCTTCTTCGTCAAGGGCGCCAACTATCACCCGTTCATCCCGCCGGCGCAGCCCGCCGCGGCCTCCGACGGCGCCAACGCGCCCCTGCTGCAGGTCATCGCCGGGGTGACCCCCCAGCACTTCGGCTGGTTCGGCATCCTGGCCGCCGCCGCGATCGTGTTCTTCGCCTACATCGGCTTCGACGTGGTCGCCACGACGGCCGAGGAGACCCGCAACCCGCAGCGGGACATGCCGCGCGGCATCATCGGGTCGCTGGTGGTCTGTGCGCTGCTGTACGTCGCGGTCTCGGTCGTGGTCACCGGCATGACGAAGTACACCAACCTCAACACCGGCGCGCCGCTGGCCCGGGCGTTCGACGAGGTGGGCCAGGGCTGGGCGGCGCACCTGATCTCGCTGGGCGCGATCTGCGGCATCACCACCGTGATCCTGGTGCTGATGCTCGGGCAGAGCCGGGTGTTCTTCGCGATGTCGCGCGACGGCCTGCTGCCGTCGGCGGTCGGGAAGGTGCACCCCCGCTTCGGTACCCCGTGGCTCATCACGATCATCACGTGCGCCGTGGTCGCCGCCCTCGCCGGCTTCATCCCGCTGTCCGAGCTGTCCGAGCTGACCAGCATCGGCACGCTGTTCGCGTTCGTCGTGGTGTCGATCGGCGTGGTGGTGCTGCGCCGGACCCGGCCCGACCTGCCCCGGGCGTTCCGCGCGCCGGGCGTGCCGTGGCTGCCGGCGGTGAGCGTGCTCGCCAGCGTCTGGCTGATGCTGAACCTGCCGGTGCAGACCTGGGTCCGGTTCGTGGTGTGGATGGCCGTCGGGCTGGTGCTCTACTCCCTCTACGGCCGGCGCCACAGCCGGCTGCGCCGCGCCGGTACGGCCCCCGCGAAACAGCCGCTGAAGGCCTGACCTGACGCCGACGCCCCCCTGCCGCGCGGACCGTGTGCGGCAGGGGGCGTCGGCGTCAGCTCGGGACGGAGCTGAGCTGACCGTCGCGCGCCCCGGCGGTGATCGGCGGCGGGGTCCAGCCGCCGAACACCCGTTCGAGCTCCAGGGCGACCGCGATCGACACGTGGTCGCGGCCGTGCCCGGCCACCACCTGGACGCCGAGCGGCAGACCGGCGCTGTCCAGGCCCAGCGGCGTCTGCGTGACCGGAAGCCCGGCCAGGTTGAACGGCACCACGTGGGCCAGCCACCATGGCCGCCCCACGGTACGCCCGTGGCGGGGCGCCGTGGTCGCCAGCGACGGCTCCAGCAGCACCCCGTCACCGATCGCGTCCCTGAGCTCGGCGGAGATCCGCTCGCCGGCCCTGATCAACTGCTCCGCCAGGCGGCGCGGTACCCGCGCCTGCGCGCGCTCGGCGACCAGCAGCAACCGGGTGGCGACGGTGTGCGGGCCGCCCCGGCGCAGCAGCGTACCGAGGCTGACCTCGCCCGCGCCCGCCGCGAACAGGACGTCCCGGGCGCCGATGCCGGAGCTGCGCGCGAGGGTCGTCACGTACGAGTCGACCGCGCGGCGCAGCGCGGGCATCCGCCGCCGCCGCACCCGCGCCCCGGCGGCGGCGAGGGCCCCGGCGGCCCGCTCGCGCGCCCACAGCATGTCGTCGCTGGCGATCAGCGGCCAGCCCTCGTCGATGAGCAGGACCGGCAGGTCCCGCAGGGAGACGTCGGCCGGGTCGCCCAGGTGGACCTCACCGACCGTGGGGTCGAGACCGTCGGGCCCGGCGATGATCCGCAGCAGCGGCATCAGGTCCTCGGCCCGGCGGGCGAGCGGCCCGTGCACGAACAGCGGGCGGTTGCCGTCGTCGCAGGGCGGCCAGGATCCGGTGGCCGGCGACAGCCCGTGCGACGGCTTGTGGCCGAAGATCCCGCAGCAGAACGCCGGGATCCGGATGGAGCCGCCGATGTCGGAGCCGAGGCCGAACGGCGAGGCCCCGCTGCCGACCGCGGCGCCCTCTCCCCCGGACGAGCCACCGGCGGTACGGGTCGGGTCGTAGGGGTTGCGGGTACGTCCGTAGAGCCGGTTCTCGGTCTCCACCCACAGGCACATCTCCGACGTGTTGGTCACGCCGAGCACGATGGCCCCGGCGTCGACCAGGCGCTGCACGACCGGCGCGGAGGTGCCGGCCGGGACCCCGCCCCGGGCGACGACCCCGGCGCTGTTGGGCATGCCGGCGACCGCCACCGACTCCTTCACCGTGCACGGCACGCCGAGCAGCGGTGGCAGGGCCGCGACCTCCGCCGGTCCCGCGGCCCGGGCGGCACAGACCCGGGCGTCGGCGGCGCGGGCCTCGGCCCGGGCGGCGTCGAACCGGTCGACGACGAGCGCGTTGATCCGCGGATTGGCCCTGCCCAGGGCGGCGATGTGCGCCTCCACCACCTCGACCGCGCTGGCGCGTCCCTGCCGGATCGCGCCGGCGAGTTCCCGGGCCGACATTCCGGTGAAGGCGAGCGTGCTCAAACCGACCTCCCGCGGGTCTTGGTTACGCAGACCAGCAACGTACCCACGGGTAACTTGGCCGGCAAGTACCGACCCTCCCGAGGTCACAGGCGGTTTCAAAATTAGTTCCGGGAAGCCGTGAACCACCCGGGGCACTCCCGCGTACTCCTGAGCGTGGATGGATCTGGTCGGCGGGGGCGAGGCGCCCGAGCCCTGCCCGACCGGTGGGGAAGATCCGGCCCGGCACCCGCCGGGCCGGACTTCACCGGACAAGAGAGCACCAGGTCGGTCGGGGCACGTACCACTGCCCACCGGACCCCTGACACCCAGGCGAGTACCAAGGAGGAGACGTGATCCGAGCCAGCCGCGCTGCATACCTCGTCTGCGGGGTGCTGACCGCGCTCGCACTGGCGGGGTGGGGCGTCCGGGCGGCCGGAACGCCGCACAACGACGTCGCCCGCAACACCGCTGCCCCGTTGGCCGCTCCCACCAACACCCAGGCGCCCGCCAACGCCGGCGCCGAGGACCCCAACGCCGCCAACGGTGGTGCCGGCGGCGCCGCGGCGCCCGAGGCGAACACCCCGGCGGCCGTCCAGGTCGGCTCCAACACCACCAAGCTGACGGCGAAGTCCCTGCCCCGGATGGGCCAGGTCGTCGTCGACCAGGAGGGCTGGGTGCTGTACCGCTTCGACAAGGACACGCCGAACCCGCCGGCCACCAACTGCAAGGACAAGTGTGCCAAGGTGTGGCCGCCGGTGATGGCCGGCGACGGCAACCTTCCCCAGCTCGAAGGTCTCGACCAGGCCCTGGTCGGCACGATCAAGCGCCCCGAGGGCGGCACCCAGGTCACGCTCGCGGGCTGGCCGCTGTACCGCTACATCGGCGACAAGAAGCCCGGCCAGTGGACCGGCCAGGCGGTCGGCGACACCTGGTTCGTGGTGAGCCCGAACGGCAAGAAGAACCTGACCTGCCTGCCGACCGCGCCGCCGAAGGCGGCCGAGCCGCCGGCCGAGGGCGACACCGGCGCCGCCACCGGCGACGCCAACTCCGGTGGCGGCGGCTACTGACGCACCACCGACGCACCACCGACGCACCACCGCTGACCCCGCGGCGTCGTCGCCAGAAGACTGGCGGCGGCGCCGCGGCCGTCTGTACCGACGGTCGCGTGCGTCCGCCGGTCGGGGCGTACGGTGCCGGGCCCGCCCCAGGTGTGGAGCGGGTGATGTCCGGGTACCCCGGCGCCAGACACGGCAGAAAGGGACGCACCATGACGATGGCGGTACTCGGCACGGGCATCATGGGTTCGGCGATGGCCCGCAACTGGCTCGCCGCGGGCGAGGCGGTACGCGCCTGGAACCGCACCCGCGCGAAGGCCGAGCCGCTGGCCCGGTCCGGTGCGCGGGTGGTCGACGACCCCGCGACGGCCGTCGACGGCGCCGACGTCGTGGTCACGATGCTGTACGACGCCGACGCCGTGGCGGAGACCATGGAGGCCGCCGCCGACCGGCTGCGCCCCGGGACGCTGTGGCTGCAGATGTCCACGGTCGGCATCGAGGGCTCCCAGCGGCTGGCCGACGTCGCCGCCGCGCACGAGCTGGTCTACGTCGACGCGCCGGTCGTCGGTACGAAGGAGCCGGCCGAGCAGGGCAAGTTGACCGTCCTGGCGTCCGGTCCCGACGGCGCCCGCGACCGGGTCGAGCGGTTGCTGCGGCCGATCGCGGCGAAGGCGCTCTGGCTCGGCCCGGCGGGCAGCGGAAGCCGGATGAAGCTGGTGGCCAACACGTGGGTGCTCACCGCGACCGCCGGGGTGGCCGACGCGTTCGCCCTGGCCGACGCGCTCGGGCTCGACGGCACGGCGTTCCTCGAGGTGATCGCCGGCGGGCCGCTCGATCTCACGTACGCCCACGTCAAGGGTGCGTCGATGATGCGCCGCGAGTTCCCGCCGTCGTTCCCGGTCAGCGGCGCGCTCAAGGACGCCATCCTCATCCGCGCCGCCGGGGAGGCGGCGGGGGTCGACCTGGCCGCCGTCGAGGCGGCCCGCCGGTACCTCGCCGCGGTGGCCGACCGGTCCCACCGCGACGACGACATGGCGGCGATGTACCTGGCCGCGCGCGAGGCCCGACCCACCGGTACCGCCTGAGCGGGTTCAGGCGGCGGCGTCGACGGCCCGCGACCGGCGTGGGCGGGGCAGCCACCGCCGGCCCGTCGCCCGGCGCAGGCAGTCGTTGACGTAGGCGCGCGCCAGTCGGGCCTCCTCGGCCGCGGTCTCCGCCTCGTCGGCCCAGGCCCGGGCCGCCACCGTGGCGACGTCGACCGCCTGGTACGCGCTGCGCTCGGCCACCGCCGCCGCGTGGTACCGGCGGTGCGCGGCGCGCTCGGCGGCGCGCCGCAGCAGCACCTCGCGCTCGTGCCGGGCGTGCACCTGGTTCCAGCCGCTCGCGTGCCGCAGCACCGCGCGCAGCTCGTCGACGGAGATACCGCCGCGCCGGTAGGCGCCGAGGGCGGCGCGGGCGACCTCGTCACGCGGGTCCGGTTCGGCCGGGACCGGCGGCCCGGCCGGCTCCCCGTCCCCGGCGGGGCCGGGCGCCTCGGCGGCGGGGCCGGGCGCCTCGGCGGCCTCGGCGGTCAGTACCGGCCAGGCGCCGCTCGCGCTCGCCGCCGGCCACACCTCGCCGCCCACGGCGGTACGCAGCGCGGTGACGTACGCCTGCTGGGCGGTGTCGTACTCGTACCAGGCCCGCTCCCGGACCCACTCGGCCGTCCGGCAGCGGGCCCGGGCGACCGCGACCGCCGCCTGCGCGTCGGCGGCGGCGATCCCGGCGCTGACGGCCTGCATGCACAGCGCGTCGACCTCCGCGAGCAGCCGGGCGAGGTCTCCCGCGCGGGGCCGGCGGGTGCGCAGCGGTGTCACCGGCGGCGGCGCCGGTACGGGGTCGGCGGCGCGCCGCTGCCGCCACGCGAGCCAGCCGGTCACCAGCAGGACGAGACCGGCCACGGCGAGCAGGCCCAGCCACAGGGCGACGGCGATGGCGGGCACGAAGCCCGCCGGCGCGGCAAGGGTCGCTGGCGCGTTCACGACAACGGCTCCCCACGTCCGGTGACCGGCTCGGCAGACGGTGACGCCCGACAGACGGTGACGCTGCTCGACAGACTACGACGCCGCGCCGTCCGGGACGCCGACGACGCGGTATCGAACAGTTTAGCTACCTATCGGCCCCGCCGACGCGCGCGGTCTCACGCCCCGGACGGCTCGTCGGCCCGTACCCGTGCTCCGGCGGCGACCGCGGACCCGGACGCGACCACCGCCCCCGCTCCGACCAGCACGACCTCGGCGTCGCGGGCCGATCCGTCCACCCGGGCTTCCGCGCCGATCCGCGCGCCCGAGTCCACCACGGCGCCGGTCACCCGCGCACCACGCTCGACCAGCGCGCCGGGCAACAGCACCGAGTCGGCGACCCGCGCGCCGGGCTCGACGACGGCACCGGGCGACAGCACGCAGCGCTCCACCCGGCCGGCGACCCGCGCACCCGGCGCCAGCAGCGCGTCGACCACCTCGGCGCCACGCTCCACCCGGGCCGCGCCGTGGCGGGTGTCCGCGGTCAGCATCGGCCATGCCGGGTCGTCGAGCCGGATCGGCGGCTCCGCGGCCACCAGCTCCAGGTGGGCGGACAGGTACGCCGGGACCGTACCGACGTCGCGCCAGTACCGCTCGAGCCGGTACTCCCGTGCGGTCGCCTCGCGCACCAGCGCCGGCAGCAGGGCGTCCCCCAGGTCACCGGGGCCGTCGTCACCGGCCTTGGCCGCTATCCGATCGAGCAGGTCCAGGGTGCGTACCGGGTCGAAGACGAACACCTCGGTGGCGACCAGGTCGGTGGCCGGCTCGTCGGGCTTGTAGACGTACTCGGTGATCCGGCCACCGTCGGTGCGTACCACCCCGTACCGGCCGGCCTCCCCGATCGGCCGGCGGGTGGTCACCATGGTGACGTCGGCGCCGCTCGCGGCGTGCGCGCGCACCACCTCGTCGTAGTCGAGCCGGTACACCGCGTCGGCGCTCACCACGACCAGGTGCTCCGGCGCGAACTGGCGGATCAGGGGCGCCTGCCGCCCCAGCGCGTCCGCCGTACCGCGGTGCCAGCCGCCGGCCTCGCCCGCCGGCTCCGGGTGCAGGATCAGCAGCCCGCCCTGGGTGCGGTCGAGGTCCCACGGCCGCCCGTTGGCCAGGTGGTCGGCGATCGACGACGCGTGGAACTGCTCGATCACCCACACGTCCTCGATGCCGGAGTGGCGGGCGTTCGACAGCGGCACGTCGATGAGCCGGTACGAGCCGCCGAACGGTACCGCCGGCTTGGCGCGGTGCTCGGTCAGCAGTTCCAGCCGGCCACCGGCGCCGCCGGCGAGGACGATCATCAGGGTACGGGGGCGTGTCATGTACCGGACTTACCCGTCCCGGCGGCCCGCTACCGGGCCGCCGATCTCACAGGTGCCGATCAGCCAATCCACAGGTTCATCGTCGATAGTTGAGCACACAACCAAGGAGGTGCGGTGACCGCGACGACGACCCGGATGGCCGACCCGACGACCGGGGTGGCGCCCCGGCCGAGGCGGTCGGTGTGGCCGGACATCATCGGCGCGGCGGGCGCGTTCAGCGTGCTGTTCGTCGTCGCGCTGTGGGTACGCGGCCGCGGCCTGCAGGACCTCGGCGGCCTCGTGAGCGGGGTGACCTCGCTCGGCCGGCTGACCGGCCTGCTCTCGGCCGACCTGCTGCTGCTCCAGGTACTGCTGATGGCCCGGGTCCCGTGGGTCGAGCGGGCCTATGGCCAGGACCGGCTCGCCCGCTGGCACCGCCTGGCCGGGTTCACCTCGTTCCACCTGATGCTCGCCCACCTCGTGCTGATCACCGTCGGGTACGCCGGCACGGCGCACGCGAACGTGCTGCGGGAGGCGTGGAACCTGATCATCACGTACCCGGGGATGCTGCTGGCGACCGCCGGCACGGCCGCGCTGGTGATGGTCGTGGTCACCTCGGTACGCGCGGCCCGGCGCCGGCTGCGCTACGAGTCGTGGCACCTGATGCACCTGTACGCCTACCTCGGGGTCGGGCTGGCGCTGCCGCACCAGTTGTGGACCGGCGCCGATTTCACCGGCTCCCCGGCGGCCACCGCGTTCTGGTGGACCGCGTACGGGGTCTGCGCCGGCGCCGTGCTGGTCTTCCGGCTCGGGCTGCCGCTGTGGCGGACCGCGCGCCACCGCCTCGAGGTCGCCGCCGTGGTGGCCGAGGCGCCCGGCGTCCACTCGGTCTACCTGCGCGGCCGCCACCTGGATCGGCTGCCGGTACGGGCCGGCCAGTTCTTCCAGTGGCGTTTCCTCGCCGGCCCGGGGTGGAGCCGCGCCCACCCGTACTCGCTGTCGGCCGCACCCCGCCCGGACTGGCTGCGGATCACCGTGAAGTCCCTCGGCGACGACAGCCGGCGGGTGGCGGCGCTGCGGCCGGGCACGAAGGTGCTCGTCGAGGGGCCGTACGGGCAGCTGACCGCCGGCCGGCGTACCGCGCGCCGGGTGACGATGATCGCGTCCGGGGTCGGCATCACCCCGCTGCGCGCGCTGCTGGACGAGCTGCCGTACGCGCCGGGCGACGCGACCCTGCTCTACCGCGCCCGCTCCGAGGCGGACCTGGCGTTCCGCGGCGAGCTGGAGCACCTCGCGGCGGTCCGCGGCGTGCGGGTGCGGTACCTGCTGGGGCCGCGGGGACGGGACGGCTCGTGGCTGCCCGCCGGGTGGGGCGCCGACGACCGCGCCGACCTGGCCGGCCTGCGCCACCTCGTCCCCGACATCGCCGGCCACGACGTGTACGTCTGCGGGCCGGACCCGTGGATGGCGGCGGTGGTCCGCGCGGCGCGCGCCGCCGGGGTACCCGACGCCCGCCTCCACCTCGAACGCTTCACCTGGTGACACCCGCGCCCACGACCCGCGCCAGCGATCAGTCACACCGGAAGGAACCCCGACACATGCGCAGGATCACGATGTGGTTCGTCACCACGGTCGCCGTGGTCGTCCTGCTGTTCAGCTACCGGACCTCGACAATGGGTCCGGGCGCGACCACCTCGGTCGTGGCGGGCTCGGCGGGCGGCAACGCACCGGGCGTGGTCTCCGGCGACGTGCCGGACACGACGGGCGGCGGCTCCGACGACAACCGGTCGGCGGGCGGCTCCGGCGCCACCGCGGCCCCGGGGACGGCCGGCTCGACCGGGTCCAACGGCTCGTCCGGGTCGTCGGGGTCGACGCGCGCGTCCGGGTCGAACGTCGTGGCCAACGGCACGGTGGCGCAGACCCGGTGGGGACCGGTACAGGTCCGGGTCACGATCAGCGGTGGGAAGATCACCGACGTCACGACGCTCCAGATCCCGGACAGCAACCGCCGCGACATCGAGATCAACTCATACGCGGTGCCGCAGCTGCGCGCAGAGGTGCTCGCCGCGCAGAGCGCGCGCATCGACGTGGTCTCCGGGGCGACCGTGACCAGTGAGGGCTACCGCAGCTCGCTCCAGGCGGCGCTCGACAGCGCGCACTTCACCGGGTGACCGACGGGCACGGGGCGGCCGACGCGAACCGGGCGACCAGACGGGCGTTCGTCGAACAGATCATGGGCCTGCCGGTCAGCGTGCACGTCCGCGGCCCGCGGGCCGGCTCTCCCGCCGCGGCGGCCGCGGTCGCCGCCGTCTTCGCCGAGCTGCGGCTCATCGACGCGCTGTTCAGCCCGTACCGGCCGGACAGCCTGGTCAGCGCGGTCAACCGCGGCGAACCGGTGCGCGACCCGCTGCTGGACCTCGTGGTCGACCTGTGCGAGCGGGCCCGCGAGCGCACCGGCGGGTACTTCGACGCGCACCTGCCCGCGCCGGCCGGCGGCCTCGTGTTCGACCCGTCGGGCCTGGTGAAGGGGTGGGCCGTCGAACGCGCTGCGGCGTACCTGGCCGAACTGGACCGCACGGAGCTGGACTGGTACGTCAGCGCCGGGGGCGACCTGGTGGTGCGCGGCTCGTGGCGGGTCGGCGTGGAGGACCCGGCGCAGCCCGACCGGCTGGTCACCGCCCTCCAGGTGACCGACGGCGCGGTGGCGACCTCGGGCAGCGCGCACCGGGGTGCGCACGTGTTCGACCCGCACACCGGCCGTCCGGCCCGCGGGTTGCGCGCGGTGACCGTCATCGGCGAGTCCCTGACCTGGGCGGACGTCTACGCCACCGCCGCGCTGGCGCGCGGGCCGGAGGCGGTACGCTGGCTCGCCGGCGTCGCGGGCTACGAGGCGCTGCTCGTCCGCGACGACGGCACGCTGCTGGCCACCCCCGGCTGGCCGCTGCTCGACCCGCGGGACGACTGAACCGGGCGGGTGGCCGCCTGAAACATTCCCAGAGACCTCACAGCACCGTACCGGCCTGCCTCCAGCGCCGGGACGCACAGTAGCAAAGTGGTCGGCCGTAACACCCGGGACCGGATCCCGCGCCCACTCCCCGCGGTCCGGCGGGCCGTGGCCGTGCTGCGCGCCGCCCGGACCCGCGCGCGCGGCGCCGGTCGGGCGGTCGGCGGCTTCGTCGACCGGGTACCCCTGCGGGTGCGCCTGGTGGTCGCCGTCCTGGCGCTGGTCGCCGCGGCGCAGGTGGCGACCGGCGCGGCCGCGCTCGCCGCGCTCGACCGGTCCCTGACCAACCGGCTGGACGGCCAGCTCACCTCGTCCGCCCGCGCGGTCGCGCGGCAGTTCCGGCACGGCGTACCCCTCAACGCCGGCGACCTGGTCCGGCTCAACCTGCCCGGCGCGGTCTACGTGCAGGTCAGTGGGCTCAACGGCGACCGCCTGCCGGCCCTGTCGACCGGCGGCCGCCGGGCGCCGGAACTGCCGGCGGACCCCGGCGCGCTGGACACGCCGGTGACCGTGCCGGGTACCGACGGGGGTGCCTGGCGGGTGGTGGTGGAGCCGGTACCCGCCTCCGACGCCGTCCTCGTCATGGCGGTCAGCCTCGACCAGCAGTCGGCGACCGTCGCCAGCCTGGTCGGCATCGACGCCGTGGTGAGCGGGGTCGTGCTCGTCGTCCTCGGCGGCGTGGGGTACCTGCTGGTGCGCGCCAGCCTGCGCCCGCTGCGGCAGGTCGAGGCCGTTGCGGCCGCCATCGCCGACGGCCAGCTCGACCAGCGGGTACCCGAGCGGGACCCGCGCACCGAGGTGGGCCGGCTGGCCCGTTCGCTCAACGCGATGCTGGCCCGCGTCGAGGGCGCCTTCCGCGACCGGGAGGCGTCCGAGGCGCAGGCCCGCGCGTCGG
Source organism: Planosporangium spinosum (assembly GCF_049999945.1). Classification (NCBI taxonomy): domain Bacteria; kingdom Bacillati; phylum Actinomycetota; class Actinomycetes; order Micromonosporales; family Micromonosporaceae; genus Planosporangium; species Planosporangium spinosum. Next base: position 47,840 of record NZ_JBLYUB010000009.1, read on the forward strand.
AGCAGCGGATGCGCCGGTTCATCGCCGACGCCAGCCACGAGCTGCGCACCCCCCTCACCTCGATCCGCGGCTTCGCCGAGCTGTACCGGCAGGGCGCGGCCACCGGTCCGGGCGACGTCACCCGGTTCATGCGCCGCATCGAGTCCGAGTCCTCCCGCATGAGCCTGCTGGTGGAGGACCTCCTGCTGCTGGCCCGGCTGGACCAGCCCCGGCCGCTGCGCCGCGGGCCGGTCGACCTCGCGATGCTCGCCGCCGACGCGGTGCACGACGCCCGCGCGGTCGCCCCGGACCGGCCGATCGAGCTGCGTACCAGCGGCTCCTGCCTGATCAGTGGCGACGAGCCGCGGCTGCGCCAGGTGTTGGGAAACCTGGTCGCCAACGCGCTGACCCACACACCGGCGGGCACCCCGGTGACGGTCCGCGCTGTCCGCGAGGGAACCGGCAGCGTGCTGATGGAGGTCGCCGATCGCGGACCGGGGCTGGCGGCGGAGGACGCCGCGCGGGTGTTCGAGCGGTTCTACCGGGCCGACCCGTCGCGAGCCCGGCAGACCGGCGGCAACGGGCTGGGCCTGGCCATCGTCGACGCGGTCGTCACCGCCCACGGCGGCACGGTCGAGGTGGACACCGCGCCGGGTGCCGGCGCGACCTTCCGGGTACGGCTGCGGGCGCTGCCGGCGAGGTCGCCGCGCCCGCGCCCGGCACCGCGCGACAGCGGCCCCCCGCCCGGCCCGGCGGTGCCGGTGGAGTCCTCCGCACGCGGCGCGGCCACCGCCGACCGGGCCCGCTGAGCGGTCACCCCGCCGGCCCGGCCTCGTCCGGCCGCAGCGGCCGCGCCGCCACCAGACAGGTGTCGTCGGCGGGGTTGGCCTGGCGCAGCCCGGCCAGCAGCCGGGCCAGCGGCTGGTCGGGGGCGCACCGGATCGCGTCGGTCACCGCCGCCACCACCTGCTCCAGCCCTTCGGCCAGGGTGCGCCCGGGTCGCTCCACCAGGCCGTCGGTGTAGAGCAGGAACAGGTCCCCCTGGTCCAGGCGCACGGTGGCCGTCGCGTACGGGGCGTCCCGGACGGCGCCCAGCAGCAGGCCGGGCGGCCGGTCCAGCGGCACCGGCACGCCGGCCCGCGCCAGCAGGGGCGCCGGGTGGCCGGCCTGGGCCCAGGTCAGGACCTGCGTGGCCGGGTCGTAGCGGGCGACCACCGCGGTCGCGGTGGCGCCGTCGTCGGTGTCGAACAGCACCCGGTTGAGCAGCCCGAGCAGCTCGGCCGGGTCGGTCGTCACGGCCACGAGAGCGGCGAGCGCCAGCCGCAGCCGGGCCATCGTCGCCGCGGCCGGCAGCCCGTGGCCGGCGACGTCGCCGATCGCCAGCAACGTCCGGCCGCCGGGCAGCGCCGCCGTGTGGTACCAGTCGCCGCCGATGCGCGCCGCCTGCTCGGCGGGCAGGTACCGGACGGCGACCCGCAACCCGGGCAGGTCCACCGGTTCCTCGGGCATCGGCAGGATGATCTTCTGCAGGTCGACCACCAGCCGCTCGGCGCGGGCGACCCGGTCGGCCTGGTGCTGCCGCTCGTCGTACGGGGTCCACGCGACCACCAGATCCGGGCCGAGCCGGCTGACCCGGAAGGTGTACTCCCCCTCGACCCGTACGCCGTCGACGTCGGAGACGTAGCTGACCGGACCGACCCGGCGGGGCTGCCCGGTCGCCAGCACCTCCTGGTACACCGCCCACAGCGGATTGTCACGCAGGGTCGGGTAGGCGTCGCTGACCCGCAGCCCGAGCAGTTCGGTGCCGCGCCGGCCGACGGCGTCGGTGGTCTCCGAGCCCACCGCCTCGATGACGTAGTCGACCGGTGCGCCGTCGGCGCCCGGTACCGGGGCCAGCAGCACCGCCGTGGCCGGCACCGTGTCGAGGACCGTCTGTACCCCGGTGCGCCAGTACTCCATCGCCCCGGCTCTCCCGGTCAGCTGGCGACCGGTGGCGCGGTACGGCCGGCGCCGCCGGTAGTACCGGGGGCGGGCAGCGCCGGACGGGCCACCCCGAACAGCCGGGCCAGCCCGGTGACGCGCAGGTGCTCGTAGACCGACCGGGTCGGGTTCACCACGCTGAAGCCGGCATTCTTCGCGGTCGCGAGCCGGTATGCGGCGACGAGCAGCGCGATGCCGGAGGAGTCCAGGAACGTGACGGCCGCGAGGTCCACCCGGACCGCGCCCAGGGCCGCCCCGGTCAGCGCGGCGAGTACCGTCTCCCGTACCGCGGCGGAGTTGGCGAAGTCGATGTCCCCGAACAGGGACACCTCGATCGCGCCGTCGCCCCGGTCGGTGACCCGTACCGGCTCGTCCATGCGCGCCTCCGTAAACTGCCGCGACGTCGTGGCGAGACCTTCGCGGCGAGCATAGCCGGGGCGCGGTCGGCGCTCACGCGGCGGCGGCCGCCTCGGCCGGGACCAGCCCCAGCAGCACCAGCTTCTCGATGATCGCCACCGGAGGGAACGGCTTGATGACGTACTCGTGGGCACCGGCCGCGAGTGCGCGTACCACCTGGTGGTTCTCGCTCTCGGTGGTGACCATCATCAGGGACATCCCCCGCCAGCGCCGGTCGGCACGGACGGCCTTGATGAAGTCGTAGCCGTTCATCTCGGGCATGTTCCAGTCCACCAGCGCGACGTCGGGCACCCGGTCCGCGGCGAGGAGATGGTCGAGCGCCTCCCGACCGTTGCCCGCCTCGTGCACCTCGAATCCCAGCGGCACCATGATGCGCTTCAGGATGGAGCGCATCGCACGGGCGTCATCGATGATCAGAGCGCGCACGCGGTCACCTCTCGTCGTCTGCGCAGGAAGCAGCCGAGTGCTGACTTCCGGCACCGACGACATCGGCGCGGCGTGGTACGCCCTGAGGAAATCCCGCGCCCTGAGATTTCCGCTCCGCGTGCCGCGCCGCGCCGTACGCCCGTACCCCCTCAGGCGGCCCCGAGCCGGTCCCGGGTCGGCAACGGGCCACCCACCTCGACCACCATGTCGGCTATCCGAGTGACCGGGAGCTCCGGTACCCGGTCGGCCACGCCGTCGGCCACCCGTACCGGCGCCGCGACGTCGACGCCGCTGGCGATGACGACCAGCCGCGCGTGCACCGCCGTCGGGCACGGCGCGTGGCGCCCGCAGCTCGGGCACAGCCCGGACTCCCCCGCGGCGCCGTCGGCGCTGTGTGCCGCCAGCAGATCCAGCGCGGTCAGCGCCAGGACGCTGTCCGGCTCGACGAACCGCCGCCCGTCGCCTCGGGCCGGCTGTCGCGTGCCCGTCCCCTGCTTCTCGTCCACTTCCGTATCCCCCCTCGTTCGGGGATCACACGCCCTCCCTGACGCGAATCCCGGCAGGACCGTCCCCCAACCGGCCGCTGGTGAAACCGGGTGTCAGATCACTAAATGGCAACGTTTCACTGCGTACTGCCGTCCACCGCCGTTCACCCTCCTGTCGGGCATTTGCGGACGAACCATGAGCTAGGTTCCCCATCCCTACGGACCCTGCCGAACTGGCGAGTGGATCGCGAGAATTTCCCGCCAACAGTTGCGGAGCGTCCCGGACTGGTGCATGGTGACTGATGCCGCTGATCGGCGTGACTGCGAGTCACGTCGATCGGTCGCGGGGGACGCGGCGAGACAAGCTCGGTCTCGGAGAGCGCCGCGAGACAAGCCATGGGCGCGACGGTCGGTGCGATCCGGAGCGCGATCCCATGCCGGCCAACAACGACCGGAAGGAGCGACGGCGGTGAGGTACACGCTGCACTGGGGTCCGGACAACGCGCGGCGGATCACGACGGTCGCCGAGCTCGAGGGACTTCTGTCGTTTCTGACCACCGTCCGGGGCCGCGACGGCGCACCGCACGGCGTCGATCTGCTACCGGCCGGCGTGGACGAGGGCGGCCTGCAGCTCGGGATCGGACATCCGCAGCGCGCGTTCGTCGTCTGGCTGGACGCCGGCGCCGCACCCGGCACCGGCGGTAGCTACGGCATCGACGACGACCTGGAGGCGTGGCCGGAGCCGATCGGCTTCGACTGTGGCGTCGACGTGGTCGACTTCAAGCCCGCCTGGACCCGGGTCACCCCGCGCCAGGCCGTCCAGGCCGCCCGGGAGTACGTGGTGACCGGCGCCCGACCGACCTGCCTGCGGTTCGACCCCGACGCCTGACCCGACGGCCGCCGCCGGCCCACCGGTAGGGGAACGCGGCGGCCACCGGGTCGTCAGTAACGGAACGCGCCGACCACCTGTTGCAGCGCGGTCGCCGTCGCGGCGAGGTCCGCCGCGGCCCGCCGGGTGGCGCCGGCGTCGCCGCTGGTCGCCGACGCGGTACCCGCCACCCCGACGATGTTGTCGGTGATGTGCTGGGAACCCGCCGCCAGCTCGCTGACGCTGCGGTTGATCTCGCCGGTGGTCGCCGACTGCTGCTCGACGGCGGTGGCGATGGTCTGCTGAAGGTCCGAGATCCGGCTCACCACGTCGATGATCTGGTTCATCGTCTCGCCGGCACGCTCGGTGGTCTGCTGGATCGCGTCGATCTTGCCGATGATGTCCTCCGACGCCCGCGCGGTCTCCTGGGCCAGGTCCTTGACCTCGCTGGCGACCACGGCGAAGCCCTTGCCGGCGTCCCCGGCGCGCGCGGCCTCGATGGTCGCATTGAGCGCCAGCAGGTTGGTCTGCTCGGCGATCGACGTGATGGTCTTGACGATCTGGCCGATCTCCGCACTCGCGGCGCCCAGCTCGCCGACGGCGGCCCTGGTCGCCTCGGTACTGGTGACCGCGTCGGCGGCGACCGCCACGGCCGACGCCGTACTCCGGGCGATCTCCTCGATCGAGGCGGTCATCTCGTCGGCGGCCGACGCCACCGTGGTGACCTTGCCCGACACCTGCCCGGCGGCGCTCGCGGCCGCACCCGCCTGGTCGCTGGTCAGGGTCGCCTGCGCGTCCATCCGCCCGGACACCGTGGACAGGTCCCGGGACGCGGCGGCCAGTTCGGCGGCCCGCTCCCCCACGCCGGTCAGCGCGTCGCGCATCGAGGCACTGGCGTCGTTGAAGGCCCGCGACATCTCGCCCATCTCGTCGCGGGACTCGTCGTGGAGGGTCGTCGACAGGTCCCGGTCGGCGAGGGCCCGCAGCCCGTCGACCACCCGGCGGACCGGGTTCACCACGCTGGCGGTGATGGTCAGGGCGTTGCCCACCGCGAGGGCGAGCGCGACCAGGAAGCCGAGGATCATGATGGTGCGCGAGCGGGCGGCCAGGGCGTCCGCGTGCGCCTGGGCCGCGTCGCTGCGGGCGGCCACCGAGTCGGTCAGCTTGATGGTGGCGTCCAGGGCCTTGAAGTACTTGTCGTACGAGGGGCCGACGATCAGCTCGTTGGCCTGCTTGATGCTGTCCGGCGTGTCCTGGCGGTACCACTGCACGACCTGCTTGTCGGCCTCCAGGTACCCCAGCAGGTTGTCCTTGACGGTCGCGTACAGCTCGGCCTCGGCCGGGGTGAGGTCGGCCACCGGCACGGCCGCCAGTTCCTTGGCCAGCGCGCCGGCGGACTCGAGGTAGCCCTTGCGGTTGGGCGAGGTGTCCTCGGTGGCCGCCCGCCCACCGATCAGGGCGACGTCCCAGGCGTACGCGACCTGCCAGCCGCTGACGTCGGCGTCGCGAAACTTCAACTGCATCAACGTACGGTTGAGCAACGACAGCCGGCCGACGGTCTCGGCGACCTGTTTCTCCTGCTCGGCCTGGTAGACACCGAGGCCGGTGATCCCGGCCAGCAGCAGGACCAGCGTGCCGAAGGACGCGAGCAGCCGTGCCCGCAGCCGGGCCCGGCGCAGCAGACCGTTCATGAGGACTCCCGATCAGAACATGACTGACGTCACGGTGATCGACGACGGGAGTCGCTTCCTGACCGGTTCCGGGGTGTCGCTGACGCGAAGGTCAGCGCTGCTCGATCGGCACGAAGGCGCGCTCGGTCTCGCCGATGTACACCTGGCGCGGGCGACCGATCTTCGTCTCCGGGTCGGAGATCATCTCGCGCCACTGCGCGATCCAGCCGGGCAGCCGGCCGAGCGCGAAGAGCACCGTGAACATCTTGGTCGGGAAGCCCATGGCCTTGTAGATGAGGCCGGTGTAGAAGTCGACGTTCGGGTACAGCTTCCGCGACACGAAGAAGTCGTCGCTGAGCGCGACCTCCTCCAGCCGCATCGCGATGTCGAGCAGCGGGTCCGGCTTGGCCATCCGGCCCAGGACCTCCTGCGCCGCCTTCTTCACGATGGCCGCCCGCGGGTCGTAGTTCTTGTAGACCCGGTGGCCGAAGCCCATCAGCTTGATGCCGTCCTCGCGGTTCTTCACCCGGCGCACGAACGTGTCGACGTCGTCGCCGCTGGCGTGGATGGCCTCGAGCATCTCCAGCACAGCCTGGTTGGCGCCGCCGTGCAGCGGCCCGAACAGCGCGTTGACACCGGCCGACACCGACGCGAACAGGTTGGCCTGGCTGGAGCCGACCAGCCGCACCGTCGAGGTCGAACAGTTCTGCTCGTGATCGGCGTGCAGCACGAACAGCATGTCCAGCACGCGGGCGGCGACCGGGTCCACCTCGTACGGGGTGGCCGGCACACCGAACGTCATCCGCAGGAAGTTCTCCACGTAGCCCAGCGAGTTGTCCGGGTACAGGAACGGCTGGCCGATGGACTTCTTGTACGCGTACGACGCGATCGTCGGCACCTTGGCCAGCAGCCGGACCGTCGACAGGTCGACCTGCTCACGGTCGAACGGGTTCAGGTTGTCCTGGTAGAACGTGGACAGTGCGCTGACCGCCGAGGACAGCACCGGCATCGGGTGGGCGTCCCGGGGGAAGCCGTCGAAGAAGCGCCGCATCTCCTCGTGCAGCAGGGTGTGGTTGCGTACCCGGTCCGCGAACTGGTCGAGCTGGGCCTGCGTGGGCAGCTCACCGTAGATCAGCAGGTACGACACCTCAAGGAAGGAGACCTTCCCGGCGAGCTGGTCGATCGGGTAGCCCCGGTACCGCAGGATGCCGGCGTCACCGTCGATGAACGTGATCGCCGACGTGCAGGAGGCGGTGTTGACGAAACCGACGTCGAGGGTGACGTGGTCGGTCTCCTTGAGCAGCTTGCTGATGTCGAGGCCGGAGGGCCCCTCGGTGGCCTCACGCGCCGCCAGCGGTAGCTGGCCGTTCGCGTAGTCCAGCTTAAAGTCCGTCATTCCTGCTCCTCAACCGCTCCGCATTTTCCTACTCGCCGGTGGGCGTACCGATAAATCCTGCACCTGACCAGTCTGCCGTAGCGACCCGGATCACAAATCTGTTAGGGGGACCACTCGGCGTCCTCGCGCGCCGTCGCCGTCCGGAGCCACCACGCCCGGCGGGGCTGTTTGCCGCGCGGTCCCGCGGGGCACGTGGCAGGTGCCGGTGACGCGGGAGAGAGACGAGGGACATGGCTGGACCACTGCACACGGCTGAACCGCAGACGGCTGAACCGCTGACGGCAGCGTCCCCGACGACCACCGGTCCGGCGCCGGGCGGCGGCACGCGACTCGCCGACCGCACCCCCGATCGGGTACCGGCCCCGCTCACGCTCGGCGTCGAGGAGGAGTACCTCCTGGTGGACGTCGACACCGCCACGGCGACGGCGCGCGCGGACGAGGTGGAGGCGGCGCTCGACCCGGCGCTACGGGCACAGGTCAGCCGGGAGTTCCACGCCAGCCAGTTCGAGGTCGCCACGGGTGCCCACACCGACCTGGCCGCGCTGCGCGCGGAGCTGACCGGGCTGCGGCGGGCGATCGCGACCGCCGCGGCCACCGTCGGGTGCCGGCTGCTCGCCGTCGGTACGTCGGTGGTCGACGGGTCCCCGGCCCAGGTGACGGACGACCCGCGCTACCTCAGGATGGCCGAGCGGTTCGGCGCCATCGCCGACACGGCCGGGCTGTGCGGCTGCCACGTGCACGTCGGCGTGCCGGACCGCGCGCTGGCCCTGCAGGTCTGCAACCACCTGCGGCCCTGGCTGCCGACCCTGCAGGCGATGACCGCGAACTCACCGTTCTACGCCGGTGCCGACACCGGGCACGCGAGCTGGCGCTCGGTGCTGTGGGCGCGCTGGCCGAGCACCGGGCCCACCCCGTACTTCCGTGACCTCGCCGAGTACCGCAGCACCGTCGAGCGCATGATCGCCACCGGCGTGATGCTCGACGAGGGGATGATCTACTGGTACGCCCGACCGTCGGCCAGGTACCCGACCGTCGAGGTCCGCGTCGGCGACGTCTGCGCCACCCCGGAGGACGCCACGCTGGTCGCGGCGCTCATCCGGGCACTGGTGGCGACGGTCGTCGATGACATCCACGCCGGCCGGCCGGCGCCGCAGGTACCCGACAGCCTCCTCGCGGCCGCGCACTGGCGCGCCGCGCACGACGGGCTGGAGGGCGACGGCGTCGACCCCGCCAGCGCGACCGTGGCCCCGACCTGGCACCTGGTCGACCGGCTGGTCGACCGGGTCGAGCCGGCCCTGAACCGGCACGGGGACCAGGCGGCCGTCAGCGGCCTGCTCGACCTGCTCCGCCAGCGCGGCAGCGGCGCCGCCCGGCAGCGACGCGCCCGCCGCGACGGCGGGCTGCGCGAGGTACTGAAGGTCGTGACCGTCACCCCGGACGACCGCTCGTGACCCGCCCCGCCGGCGGTGTGCGGTGACGGCGGGGCGGGCGGCGCACCGTCACCGCGCACCGCCCGGCGGGGCGGCGCTAGGCTCTTGCGAAAGTCGATTCCGAAAGGCAGGTGCGATGACGAGCCAGCGGGTGTACTCGGACGAGGAATGGGGCCTGCTCGTGGGCCTGCCGCAATCGGTCATGATGGCCGCGATCTTCGCCGAGAGCGACAGCGCCAACCGGACCGCCTCGGAGAGCGGCGCCGGCCTGGACGCGATTGCGGCCGGCCGGGACTCCGGCAGCACGCTGGTCCGCGACGTCGCGTTGGAGCTGGTCGGACAGCTCGGTGACCCGGAGACCGGCGAGCTGCCGCCGGTCCTCGACGTGGGCTCCCGGGAGATCGACCCGGGTGAGGTGCTCGGCCGCGCCCGGTCCGCCAGTGACCTGCTCGCGGCCAAGGCCGGTCCGGGCGAGGCGGCGGCCTACCGGCACTGGCTGGTGGGCATCGCCGACCAGGTGGTCAACGCGGCCAAGTCGGGCGGGTTCCTCGGTATCGGGGGCTCCTGGGTCAGCGAGTCCGAGCGCCGCTTCGTCGACGAGCTCTCCACCGTCCTCAACGACTGAACGGCCGGGTACCGGACACGCCGGGGCCGGGCGGGCCGGCCCCGGCGTCGAACCGGGCTCGGCACCGCACCCGCGGCCGCGCCGCACGAACGGCGTCAGCGCGGCGGGAACGGCCTCAGCGCTGGCCGACCGGCGTCTTCTCGGTGGCCCGCTGGGTCAGCATCATGATGAGTTCGTGCGAGCGGATCGCACGCTGCGCGTCCTCCTGCTTGACCTGCTCTATGAACCTGCGCACGTCCTCGTGGTCACCGGCGTCCCGGATGAACTGGTCGTAGAGGGAGCCCCCCTTGAGCGCGTGGTACTCGATCGACACCAGGTCGTAGAAGATGTTGTCGGCGGGCGTGGTTGTGGCACCCATGACGACTCCTCGCGGGGATGGTGGACGGTGTGGTGTCATGATGTTCCTAACCTGGGGCATGCCGAGTAAACCCGGCACTCCGGCTCCGTTTCCCGCTCCGTTCGGCTGACCACGCCGGTAAATCTGCACGGGCGGTATCGCTCCCCTCACAGGTGGGTACTGCCCGGGGATGCTCCGTTCCGTTCAGCAGGTACTGGTACCGCTGCTGGCCGTCCTGCTCGCCATGGCCGCCGTCCTGATCGCGATCGAGGCGGTGCACCGGACGCTGCTCCGACTGAGTAGGTACGACACCTTCCCTCACGACCTGGCCCGCCGTGCGCACCGGCCCGCGCAGTGGTTCGCCGTCGTCACCACCGCGAACGTGACGCTGAACGGGTTGCTACCGCCCGGCGGCCGGTGGCGGTCGGCCATCCTGCACCTGGTCGAACTCGCGCTGATCGGGGTCACCGCCTGGCTGGTCGGCACGGTGCTGGTCGTCGTCGAGGACCGGGCGCTGCGACGGTACCGCACCGACGTCAGTGACAACCGGATCGCACGCAAGATCCACACCCAGGTCCGGATCATCCGCCGGGTGACCATCGCCGTGATCGCGGTTCTGACGGTCGCGGGCATGCTGACGACGTTCCCCAGTGCCCGGGCGACCGGCCGCAGCCTGCTGCTGTCCGCCGGGGTGGTGGCCGCGCTGGTCGCCTTCGCCTCGCAGAGCGTGCTCATGAACATGCTGTCCGGGGTCCAGTTGGCGCTCAGCGGCGCGATCCGCCTCGACGACGTGGTGATCGTGGAGAAGGAGTGGGGCCACGTCGAGGAGTTGACCCTCACCCACGTCGTGGTACGGATCTGGGACGACCGCAGGCTGGTGCTGCCGACCTCGTACTTCGCCAGCCACCCGTTCCAGAACTGGACCCGGACCGCGTCCCATCTGCTGGGCACGGTCGAACTGGACGTGGACTGGACGGTACCGCTGCAACCGATGCGCGAGGAGTTGCAGCGCATCGTGAGCGACAGTCCGCTGTGGGACGAGCGACTGTCACTGCTGCAGGTCACCGGCGCCACCGGCGCGGTGGTACGGGTCCGCTGCCTGGTCAGCGCCGGTGACGCCGACACCCTGTGGGACCTGCGCTGCCTGGTACGCGAGCGGCTCGTCGAGTGGCTGCGCGACCAGCAGCCGCAGGCGCTGCCCCGGCTGCGTACCGAGGTCGACCGGGCCGCCGTACCGATCTCGGGCGTGCGGTACGGCCGGCTGCCGGGCACCGACACCTGGGGCGTGCCCACCGGCTGACCCGATCACCGGGCCGGCGCCGGGCCGGCCACGGGCGTCAGCGCCGGCATCGGCCGCCCGCATCGCGCTCGGGCGGCGTGCGCGCCGCGCTCAGCCGGCGCGGTGACCGGCGATGGTGTCGCGGAGGACGCCCACCAGCTCGGCGGCGACGAACGGCTTCTGGAGGATCGCGTCGCACCCGGCCGCGTAGGCGGCGGCCTGCTGCTCCGGCATGACGCCACCGGTGACCGCGATGACGGCGGGACGGCGCAGGCCGCCACGGCCGGCAAGGTCGTCGAGCAGCGACAGCCCGCTGCCGTCGGGGAGCTGGACGTCGAGCAGGACGGCGTCGACCTCTTCGGTGGCCAGTACCGCCCGCGCCTGTACCAGGTTGTGCGCCTCCAGCAGGTGCGCGCCGCGTACCCCAGGATCGGCGGCACGGTTCAGGATCGCGCGCACCAGAGCCCGGTTGAGCTCGTTGTCCTCGACAAGGAGAATGCGCGGCGGGGAGTCGATCACGAGGTTTCCTCCGGTGGGGTGGTGCGGGTGGTGCCGGCGGTGCCGGTGGTGCCGGCGGTGCCGGTGGTGCCGGTGGTGCCGGTGGTGCCGGCGCCGATCACGGTGTCGCCGGCGGCGCCGGCAGCGGCGCCGCCGTTGCCCGGGGTACCGTCGCCGGTCTGTCGCGGGGACGGCCGCGGCAGCTTGGCCATCCACTGATGCAGTGCGCTGCGGACCCCGTCGGCCTTCGGGAGGATGCCCAGACCCTTCGGGTCCAGGTCACCGCCTGACCCGCCGACCACGTCCGGCCCGGTCACGACCAGGATCGGGAGCCGGTTCGTGGTCGGGTCACGGTCAAGCTCGGCCATCAGCCCGATACCGTCCATGTCGGACATGACGAGGTCGCTGATGACCAGGTCGAACCGCCGGGCCCGCGCCAGCCGTACCGCCTCCGCGCCCGTGCCGGCGGTCACCACCTCGACCTGCCGCGCGCGCAGCGCCCGCGCGAGCACGTCGAGTGTCGCCGGGTCGTTGTCGACGGCGAGGACGCGCATCGGCTCGGTGTCGGCCGCGGCCGGTCGCAGCAGGAACTCGGCGATCCGGGTGAGCAGCCGGCTGCGGTCGATGGGCTTGACGAAGAAGTCGGCCGCGCCGAGCGCCAGCCCGACGTCGCGCTCGTCGACCACGCTGACGACGAAGACCGGCACCTCGCACAGCCCCTCGTCCGCCTTGAGCGTGCGGAGCACGCCCCAGCCGTCGATGCCGGGCAGCAGGACGTCCAGGATGATCGCGTCCGGCCGCTCCGCCCGTACCGCGGCCAGGCCGTCCTCGCCGGTCCTGGCGATCCGGACCCGGTAACCGGCGCCCTCCAGGTACGTGCGCAGCAGCCGGGCGGCACCCGGGTCGTCCTCGATGAGCAGGATCCGCCGCTCGTCGACGGACCCGCCGGATACGCCGGACGAGGTCCCGGCGTCGCCGGGCACGGCGGCCGCGCTCGCCGCCACCGACCCCTCCGCCGCCGTTGCCGGCGCGCCGGTGGGTGACCCGTTCGCGGGTGCGAAGGTGTCCGGCAGCCGGACCGTGAACCGGGAGCCGACGCCCGGCGTGGAGTCCAGCTCCACCCGGCCGCCGTGCGCCTCGACCAGCCTCCTGGTCAGCGCGAGCCCCAGCCCGGTACCGGCCTGTTGCATCGCGGGGTCGCCGACCTGCTGGAACTCCTCGAAGACCCGAGCCTGGTCGGCGGCGCTGATGCCGATGCCGGTGTCCGCCACGGCCAGGTACACCTCGCCACCGGCGCGGCCGACCTCGATGTCGATCCGCCCGCCGGCCGGGGTGAACTTGATGGCGTTGGAGAGCAGGTTGTCCAGGACCTGGCGCAGTCGGATCCGGTCGGCCCACACCTCCGTGGCGGGTACGGCGGTCCGCAGCGCCAGCTCCTTGCGCTCCAGCAACGGCCGCAGGGTGTTGACCGACTCGTCCACCAGCGCCGACAGCTCGAAGCGGTCCGGGTGCAGGTCGAGCCGCCCGGCTTCGATCTTGGCGAGGTCCAGGATGTCGTTGATCAGGTCGAGCAGGTGCCGGCCGCTGGTGTAGATGTGCTCGACCCACTCGGCCGGTACCAGCCGGGAGTCCCCCGCGGCCTCCTCGCCGCGCATCAGCTCGCTGAAACCGATGATCGCGTTGAGCGGGGTGCGCAGCTCGTGGCTCATGTTGGCCAGGAAGTCGCTCTTGGCCTGGCTGGCCGCGCTCAGCGCGCGTACCGAGCTGGCCAGCTCCTGCGTGAGCCGCTCCTGCTCGGCGCGGACCTCGCCGCGTTCGGCGATGACCGCGGCCTGCCCGCCCAGCTCGGCCAGCAGCTGGACGTCGTCCTCGGCGAACAGGCCCCGATGGCGGTTGAGCAGGACCAGCGCGCCCGGCTGGCCCACCGGCGCGCGCAGCGCGGCGGCGGTGATGTAGCGCGCCCCCACCTCCTCGGCGCACGCGACGGCGAAGGCCGGCAGCTGGTCGGTGTGGCGGGCGAGGTTCGCCAGGTCGGGCAGGCGCAGCAGGAGGCTGACGTCGCCCTCGCCGGCGGTCACGCGCCGCGCCGACACCCCGACGGTGATCACCGGCCGTTCGCCGCTGCCGCAGGGCGGGACGACGAGAACCGCGTCCGCGCCGCTGACCTCGCGGACCGTGCCCGCGTACCGGGCCCAGGTCCGCGCCGGCGCGTCCGCGGCCGGGGCCTCCAGCAACTGCCGGGTCACCCGGTAGGAGGCGCTGCCCGACCACAGCCGGCGGATCCAGTCCGGCGGGTGGAAGGCCACGACGTAGCCGAGCGCCGACACCAGGAACAGGGTGTACCCGGCGGTCTGCCCGGCCTCCCGCAGCGGGGTGTGTACGGAGCCGACGGTGGCGAAGAGGATGCCCAGGCCGAACAGCGCGGTCGACACGGCGGCGGTGCCGAACCGGGCGCGCGGCGACCCCGTGCACGCCGCCGCCTCCCGGGCGAGCAGGACAGCGGCCGCCGTCTGGACCGTGACGAAGAGGACCACTATGCCGAGCAGCGACCACAGCGGCAGCCGCCGGGTCGCGAGCACCAGGACGGCGCTGACGGCGAACGCGACCGCGGCCACCACCCGCAGCCAGCGGGAGCCGGCCCGGACCCGGCGCACCAGACGCAGCGTCAGGTACGGCTGCGCCAGCAGCAGGATCAGCGCCGTGGACCGCAGCGCCTGCGGCGGCTCGCCCAGGAACCGGCGGGCCAGGTCGAGGACGAACAGCATCGCGGCGGCGGAGAACACCGCCATGACGTCGCGCTGCATCGGGTCGCGGCGGCGCAGGTATGCCGCCAGGGCCTGCGCGAACACCAGCGCGAACAGCGCCTCGACAAGCAACCTGACCATATGTGGGCCGCCGATCCCTCCCTCGGTACACCTCGCTAACGACACGGCCGGCCGGAGGTGACGATTCCGCCTGCCGGGGTGACGTTTCCGCCTACCGCCGGTCGGACGACCCGACGGCCGACCGGCCGACCGTAGGCTCGCCGCATGGCTATTCCGGATGCGTACATCGCGGCAGGTGACCGGTACGAGCACATGACGTACCGGCGGACCGGCCGCAGCGGCCTCGACCTTCCCCTGATCTCCCTCGGCCTGTGGCACAACTTCGGCCATGACCGCCCGTTGGCCACCCAGCAGGCCATCTGTCGGCGCGCGTTCGACCTCGGCATCACGCACTTCGACCTCGCCAACAACTACGGCCCACCGTACGGCGCCGCCGAGGAGAACTTCGGCCGTCTGCTGGCGACCGACTTCCGGCGATACCGCGACGAGCTGGTCATCTCCACCAAGGCCGGGTACGACATGTGGCCCGGTCCGTACGGGAACAAGGGCTCGCGCAAGTATCTGCTCGCGTCGCTGGACCAGTCGCTGCACCGGATGGGGCTGGACTACGTCGACGTCTTCTACTCGCACCGCTTCGACCCCGACACGCCGCTGGAGGAGACGCTCGGCGCGCTGGACGCGGCGGTGCGGGCCGGCAAGGCGCTGTACGTGGGGATCTCCTCGTACTCCCCGGGCAAGACCGAGGAGGCGGTCCGAATCCTGCGCGAGCTCGGCACGCCGCTGCTGATCCACCAGCCGTCGTACTCGATGTTCAACCGCTGGATCGAGGACGGCCTGCTCGACGTGCTGGACCGCGAGGGGGTGGGCTGCATCGCGTTCTCGCCGCTGGCCCAGGGCCTGCTCACCGACCGGTACCTGCGCGGCATCCCGGAGGACTCCCGGGTACGCACCGGCGGCGCGCTGAGCGAGTCGATGCTCGACGAGCAGACGCTGGCGAAGGTCCACGCGCTCGACGAGATCGCCCGGCGGCGCGGCCAGAGCCTGGCCCAGCTCGCCATCGCGTGGGCGCTGCGGGACGCGCGGGTGACCTCGGTCGTACTCGGCGCCAGCAGCGTCGCGCAGCTCGAGCAGAACGTCGCGGCGCTGGACAACCTGGAGTTCACCGCCGATGAGCTGACTGAGATCGACCGGTACGCCACGGAGGCCGACATCAACCTCTGGGCCGCCTCCAGCGCCTGGTAGTCGACCCCTCCCACCGCCGGGTCCGCCCGGCCGGTCCGGGCCGCGGCATGGCGCGACCCGGACCGGCCGCGCCCGGAGTTGCGACGAGACCGTACGGTGATGACCAGCATCGATGTGTCCGGCGGCGGCCGCCGGCCCCGGAAACCCGGCGCGACGCGCCCCCAGCGAACCCGGAATATCCGACCTGACCTGCGAAAAGGGATGATCGTCGGAGCCCTGGGTGATCGACCGATGACACTACGACTGAGTCCGATTGCGGCATCCGGGACCGATCAGTGACGGCCTAAACTTGGCCGATCCCGGCCTCCGCCGGGAGGTACCCGCTGCTCCCGGCCCTCCGCCGGGAGCACCCGTCCGCCCCCGGGAGGCACGTCATGCCCGCTGGCTCCCCCGCGACCGTCCGGTCACACCGGCGCGGCGGTCCCCGACGCCGGTTCCTCGTGGCGCCCTGGATCGTGTTCTCCGTCGTCGGCGCCCTGGCGCTTGCCGGGCTCTCGGTGGGCTACGCCGTCCTGACCCGCAACTCCTGCTCCGGGCAGGTCAAGGCGACGGTCATCGCGGCGCCCACGATCCAGCCGATCATGGCCGACCTGGTACGCGGATGGCAGGACACCCATCCGTCGGTACGGGGCCGGTGCGCCGCGGTGGAGCTCACCGCCAAGGACTCCGCCGTCATGGCGCAGATCCTCGGCGCCAACGGCGACTGGGACACCCGCACCGCCGGCCCCGCGCCGGATGTCTGGGTACCCGACTCGTCGGCCTGGGTCCGGCGTGCGTCCACCGCCGCCATCGCCGAGCGCATGATGCCGGACCTGCAACCGAGCCTCGCGCGTACGCCCGCCGTCATCGCGATGCCCCGGCCGATGGCCGAGACGCTCGGCTGGCCCAAGGCCCAGCTCACCTGGCAGGACGTGATCAACAAGTTCGCCGACGGCACGAACGGCTGGAAGGCGTACGACAAGGACTGGGGACCGTTCCGGTTCGGCATGACCGACCCGCTCAAGTCGACGGCCGGCCTGCTCGCGCTGATGGCCGTGCTCGACGGCAACGACGACGGCGAGGTCAGCCCGGACGAGCAGAGCACCGTACTGCGGCTCAAGCAGGTCCGCTCGGTCTACACCGACGGCACCGACCAGATCTTCGCCGCGCTACGCGACGCCGACGCACGCGGCCAGGACGCGGCGCTGAGCTACGTGTCCGCCTTCCCCGCCCTCGAACAGGACGTGCTGGCGTACAACCGGACCAGGCCCAAGGTGCCGCTCGCCGCGATCTACCCGACCAACGGCAGCGGCGACGCCGACTACCCGTACCTGACCCTGGACGCGCCGTGGGCCAGCCGGGACCGCCAGGCGGTGGCGCAGTCATTCCTGACGTACCTGCGCGGCCCCGACGGCCGGGCGGAGTTCCTGCGCCGCGGCTTCCGCGACGCCAACCGGGCAGCGGGCAAGGACATCACCGAACTCGCCGGCCTCACGGCGAAGCTGACCACGCTGCCCCGGGCGGTCCTGCTGGCCGACTCGGTGAAGCATTCGATGGACACCTGGACCGCGCTGACCCGCCCGACCAACATCCTGGTCGTCCTCGACGTGTCCGGCTCGATGAACGACGCGGTACCGGGCACCGGCCGCACCAAGCTGGCACTGGCCAAGGACGCCGCGAAGAGCGCGATCAGCCTGTTCGCCGGGGACACCCAGGCGGGCCTGTGGGTCTTCTCCAGCAAGCAGGACGGCGCGTCACCGTACCGGTCACTGGTGCCGCTCGGCCGGATCGGCGACCCGGTCAACGGTCACACCCGCAAGGACGAGATGCTCGCCGCGATCGACCGGGTACCGGCCACCGGCGCGACCGGCCTGTACGACACGATCGCGGCCGCCCAGCAGGCCGTGCTCGCCAGCTTCCAGCCGAACGCGACCAACCTGGTCGTGCTGATGACCGACGGGCGCAACGAACCCGACGGCGGCGCCGGCCTGAGCCTCGACCAGCTCCGCGAGCAGCTCAGCCGCAACAACGCGGACTCCGACCACCGGGTACCGGTCGTGACCGTGGGGTACGGCGAGGACGCGGACTTCGGGACGCTCCAGAACATCTCCGCCACGACCGGGGCGACGTCGTACACCTCCAAGACCGGGTTCGACATCGACCAGGTCCTGCTCACGGCGATTTTCGGTCGCGTGTAGCCGCGAGGGCGGCGCGCAGCGGGGCGGCCTTCGCGGCCGCCTCGGCGACCTCGGCCTCCGGATCACTGCCCCAGGTGATACCCCCGCCGGCCCACACGTGTACCCGCTCGGCGTCCACGGCCACGGTACGGATGGTCAGGCCCAGGTCGATGCCGTCACGGGTGACCCAGCCGTACGCACCCATGCTCGGCCCGCGTCCGACCGGTTCCAGGTCGGCGATCACGTCGAGCGCGGCCAGCTTCGGGGCACCGGTGACCGACCCGCCGGGGCACATCACACGCAGCACGTCGGCCAGCCCGACACCGGCGGCCAGCCGCGCCGACACCACCGACTCCGCCTGCCACAGACCACACCAGCGGCGGATCGCGTACAGCTCGTCGACCCGGACCGAGCCGGTGGCGGCGACCCGGGCGAGGTCGTTGCGCTCCAGGTCGACGATCATGACGTGCTCGGCGCGTTCCTTGGTGGAGGTGAGCAGCTCCCGCCGGCCGGCGTCGGTGGCCGGCCGGGTGCCCTTGATCGGACCGGTCACGATCCGGCCGTCGGCGACGCTGAACAGGATCTCCGGTGAGGCGCAGGCCAGTGCCCAGCCGTCGCCGGTCAGCACCCCGCCGTACCGGGCGCCCGGCAGCGCCGCCACCCGGCGCAGCGCCGGTAGCGGGTCGCCACCGTAGCCGGCGCTCTGGTGACCGACGAGGTTGACCTGGTACACGTCACCGCGCGCGATGGCCTCCCGGACCGCGCTGACGGCGCCGGCGTGCGACTGCGGCGTCCAGCTCGGTCGCCACGGGTCGAGCCGCCACGGTCCGGGCCGCACCGGATGGGCCGGCGTCCGCCCGGTACCCGCCCGCGGGCCGTAGACGACGATCACGACATCGGGTACCGCGGGCGCCGGGCTCGGCGGGCCGGCGTGGTCGACCATGCGGGCGCCCGCGGCGGCCGACACGAACAGCACGGCCCGGTACCCGTCCGCACCGGCCGGCCCGGTGACCCGGCCCGATCCGGCGCGGCGGCCGGCGTCGCCCAGATCCTCGTGCCGCAGCCCGTACGTGTCGAGGAAGCCGGCGATCAGCTCGGCCGGATCACCGCCGTCGGCGAGCCACCATTCCAGCCGCGCCACCTCGCCGAGGTGTTCCGGCCGGGTCACCTCGCCGGAGCGCTCCGGTGACACCGCACCGGGCGTCCTCATTCCAGGCACCATGTCACGCACCGTAACTACATGCTGATCGGCCAACCGTATCGATCCGCATCATCCGAAGGGTGGAGAATTCCCAGCACAGTCGGAGACATGCTCGAAACTGCGCCGGAACGGTTGGTAGTGTGCGTCACTGTTCAATGTGAGGTACTGCACACCCCGCCACGAGCACGGAAAGTCGGCGATCCCGATGTATTGCCAGCACCAGCCGCCCTGTCCCGAGGCGGAGGCGGTCGACCACGACGCGGCCCGGGTCATCGCAACCCATCCCGAGCAGGGATGGAGCCTGCTCTGCAACGGCGTCATCGTGTTCGAGGACACCGGTGAGCTGCTGCCCGACGGCCGCCCGGTCGAGCCGCACCGCGGCCCGGCCCGGCACGCGATGATGGCCGGGGCAGCCTGAGCGATCCCGCTCGCACCAACCAGGATCTTGGAATGATCGGCCGGTCGGCCGGCTCATTCCAAGATCCTCGCTATGTGGGGGCCCGGTGGCCACCGGCCACGCGGACCCCACCGACTACTCGAACGCCTCCGGCGACGGGCAGGCGCACACCAGGTTGCGGTCACCGTACGCCCCGTCGATCCGCCGCACCGGCGGCCAGTACTTGCTCGCGCGGTCACCGCCGCCCGGGTACGCCGCGAGCGACCGCGGGTACGGGTGCGGCCACTCGTCAGCCGTCACCATCGACGCCGTGTGCGGCGCGTTCACCAGCGGGTTGTCCGTCGCCGGCCACTCGCCCGTCGCGACCCGGTCGATCTCACCCCGGATCGCGATCATCGCCTCGCAGAAGCGGTCCAGCTCGGCCAGGTCCTCGCTCTCGGTCGGTTCGACCATCAGGGTCCCCGCCACCGGGAACGACATCGTCGGGGCGTGGAAGCCGTAGTCGATCAGCCGCTTGGCCACGTCGTCGACGGTCACGCCGCTGGACTTCGTGACCGGCCGCAGGTCCAGGATGCACTCGTGGGCCACCAGGCCCTTGTTGCCGGCGTACAGCACCGGGTAGTGCTCGCGCAGCCGCGCCGCCACGTAGTTGGCCGCGAGCACCGCCACCCCGGTGGCCCGGGTCAGCCCCTCCGGCCCCATCATCCGCAGGTACGCCCACGGGATCGGCAGGATCCCGGCGGAGCCCTGCGGCGCCGCCGACACCGGGCCGGTGCCCTCGTGCGTCCGCAGCGGGTGGCCCGGCAGGTACTCGGCGAGATGCGCGCGGACCGCGACCGGGCCGACACCCGGCCCGCCACCGCCGTGCGGGATGCAGAACGTCTTGTGCAGGTTGAGGTGGGACACGTCGGCACCGAAGCGGCCCGGCCGGGCGAAGCCGAGCAGGGCGTTGAGGTTCGCGCCGTCGACGTACACCTGGCCGCCCGCGTCGTGCACCTTGGCGCACAGCTGGGCGATGCCCGTCTCGTACACGCCGTGGGTCGACGGGTAGGTCACCATGATCGCGGCGAGCCGGTCCCGGTGCTGTTCGATCTTGCGGTCCAGGTCGACCAGGTCGACGTTGCCGCCGTCGTCGCAGCCCACCACGGCCACACGCATGCCCGCCATGACCGCGCTCGCCGCGTTGGTGCCGTGCGCGCTCGACGGGATCAGGCAGACGTCGCGGTGGTCGTCGCCGCGGCCACGGTGGTACCCGCGGATCGCCAGCAGGCCGGCCAGCTCCCCCTGGGAGCCGGCGTTCGGCTGCAGGCTGACCGCGTCGTAGCCGGTGACCTCGGCCAGCCACCGCTCCAGGTCACCGATGAGCTGCCGGTACCCCTCGACCTGATCGGCCGGCGCGAACGGGTGCAGGTCGGCGAACTCCGGCCAGGTGATCGGCTCCATCTCGGTGGTCGCGTTGAGCTTCATGGTGCACGAGCCGAGCGGGATCATGCCCCGGTCCAGGGCGTAGTCGGAGTCCGACAGCCGCCGCAGGTAACGCAGCATCGCGGTCTCGGAGCGGTGCGCCGAGAACACCGGGTTGGACAGGTAGTCGCTGGTGCGGCGCAGCTCCGCCGGTACCGCCTCGGCCGCGGCGTCGACTCCGGCCACCCCGAAGGCCTCCCACACGAGCCGCAGGTGCGCCTCGGTGGTGGTCTCGTCGCAGGCGACACCGACCCGGTCGGCGTCGACCGGGCGCAGGTTCACTCCGCGCGCGGCGGCGGCCGCGACGACCTCGGCGGCCCGGCCCGGTACGACGGCCGTGACGGTGTCGAAGAACGCCTCGTCGGCCAGCTCGACCCCGCCGGCGGTCAGCCCGGCCGCCAGGCGGGTGGCCCGCTCGTGTACCCGGGTCGCGATGGCACGCAGGCCCTCCGGGCCGTGGTAGACGGCGTACATGCTGGCCATCACGGCGAGCAGTACCTGCGCGGTGCAGATGTTGCTGGTCGCCTTCTCCCGGCGGATGTGCTGCTCGCGGGTCTGGAGGGCGAGCCGGTAGGCGGGGTTACCGTCGGCGTCCTTCGACACGCCGACCAGCCGCCCGGGCAGCATCCGCTCCAGGCCGGCGCGCACCGACATGTACCCGGCGTGCGGGCCGCCGAAGCCCATCGGCACACCGAACCGCTGGGCGCTGCCCACGGCGATGTCGGCGCCGATCGCGCCCGGCTCGCGCAGCAGGCACAACGCGAGCAGGTCGGCGGCGACCGCCACCAGGGCGCCCCGTTCGTGCGCCGCCGCGACCAGCGCGGCGTGGTCGCGGACCGCGCCGGAGGCACCCGGGTACTGCAGGTGCAGCCCGAAGAACTCGGCCGGCAGCTCGTCGCGGTCGACGTCGACCACGCGTACCTCGATGCCGAGCGGCTCGGCGCGGGTGGCGATGACGGCGACGGTCTGCGGCAGGGTGTCGGCGTCGACGACGTACACGTTGCTCTTCGCCTTGCCCGCCCGGCGCGCGAGGGTCATCGCCTCGGCCGCCGCGGTCGCCTCGTCCAGCAGCGAGGCGCCGGCGATCGGCAGCCCGGTCAGGTCGGCGATCACGGTCTGGAAATTGAGCAGCGCCTCCAGCCGCCCCTGGCTGATCTCCGGCTGGTACGGCGTGTAGGCGGTGTACCAGGCCGGGTTCTCCAGGACGTTGCGGCGCACCACGGCCGGGGTGTGGGTACCGTAGTAGCCCAACCCGATCATCGGCACCATGGGCCGGTTGCGCCCGGCCAGGGCGCGCAGCTCGGCGATCGCCTCCGCCTCGGTCGCGGCCGCCGGCAGATCCAGCGTGCCGTGCCAGCGGATCGCCTCCGGTATCGCGGCGTCCATCAGCTCGTCGATCGAGCCGTAGCCGATCGTGTCGAGCATGTGTCGCTGCTCGGCAGCGGAGGCACCGATGTGCCGGCGGGCGAACGCGTGGTTGGCGAACGGGTCGAGAGGATCGGTCATCGCACGCTCCGGGAGGTCGCGGGTAGCTTGTCTCGCGCCTCCCCCTCTGTCATGGCCGGAGACTGTCCGGTCGCTCCAGAGGTGCCTGTCTACGCGGTCCTTTTGCCTGAGAGGTTCCGGGGAGGATTTGCCCCTTCGGCGCCGCCCCGAACGGTGTCGGACGGTCTCTCGCGCGTAGACGTGCCAGCGGCTACAACGCTACCAGCGGATCTCCGCGACCCGGGTGACCGGGGGCTGCGGCGTCAGCCGGCGCGGCGGCGGGCCCGGCGGGCGGCCAGCTCGTCGCCGGCCGCGTCGCACCCGGCCTGTTCGTCACCGATCTCCACGGCCGGCTCGGCCGGCAGGTGCGACAGCGTGCCCTGGATCTCCTTGAACGCGCCGGCGATCGCGATGCCGAAGACGCCCTGTCCGCCCTGGAGCAGATCGACGACCTCCTCGGGCGAACGGCACTCGTAGACGGTCGTGCCGTCGGAGATGAGCGTGATGCCGGCCAGGTCGGCGACGCCGCGCGACCGGAGGGTGTCGATCGCCTTACGGATGTTCTGCAACGAGACTCCGGCGTCCAGGAGGCGCTTGACGACCTTGAGAACCACGATGTCGCGGAACGAGTACAGCCGTTGGGTGCCCGATCCGGAGGCGTCCCGCACGCTGGGCACGACCAGCCCGGTGCGGGCCCAGTAGTCGAGCTGGCGGTAGCTGATGCCGGCAGCGTGGCAGGCGGTCACACCGCGATAGCCCACAGCATCCTCGGCGCCCCCGTGACCAGGGTCGGGCGGCTGACTCATACGACCACCTCCAGCGTCGACAGCCCTCACCCTATAGCGCAGAACTGGGCTCCACGTGGAGGTTTTTGGCGACACGCCGTAACCAAACCGTTCGAGGGTCGTCGGCGGTACGCCGGCCGCTTCCGGACCGGTCAGCCGGCGAAGTCCTCCGGGCTGACCTGCTCCAGGAACTCCCGGAACTTCTCGACCTCGTCCTCCTGCTCGTCCGGGATGACGATGGCGGCCTCGGTGAGCACCTGATCGGCACAGCGGATCGGGGCGCCGACACGCAACGCCAGCGCGATCGAGTCACTCGGGCGGGCCGACACCCGGACCCCGTCGCCGATGACCAGCTCGGCGTAGAAGATGTTGTCGCGCATCTCGACGATCTCCACGGCCCGCAACGGCGCCTCCAGCGCCGCGAGCACGTCGCGGAGCAGGTCATGGGTAAGAGGTCGGGCCGGCTTGACACCCTGCTGCTCGTAGGCGATGGCGGTCGCCTCCACCGCACCGATCCAGATCGGCAGGTAGCGGTCGCCGTCCACCTCTTTAAGCAGCACGATCGGCTGGTTGGTGGGCAGTTCCACCCGAACACCAACCACGCTCAGCTCACGCACCGCCGCCTCCGTGTCGCTTCGTCCCTCTCCCTGCACGGTACACGGCGCGTGGGACATACGGGCTTCGCGTACCGACCGTCAGCGTGCCGTGGCTTACACACTGTCCGGTCCGCCTACCGGCCGAGGGTCTGCCGGAGGCCGCTGCGCAGCAGGGCGGCGCGCAGCCGTTCGGTGCAGGCGGTCAGTTCCCGGACCGTCTCGGCGGCCCGGGCCCGGGCCGTCGGCCCACTCTGCCGGGCAAGGGGCGCCACGAGCTGGGTGAACAGCCCGATCTCACGGTCCACCGCGGCCCGGTAGGCGCGCAGGTGGCGCGCTTCCAGGCCATACTCGCCCAGGCGGGCCGCCGCGGCGGCGACCTCCAGCGCGTCGGAGTCGTAACCGCCGCCCGGCCGCTCGGCGAGCAGCCCGTACTGTTCGAGCGTGGCGAGGGTCTCATCGGACAGCCCGGTCCGGTCGAGCAACTCGTCGCGGCGCAGCAGCACGTCCGCGGGGTCCACCACCGGAGCGGGCGACGGGCCCGGTGCGACCGCCACGAGGGTCGGGCGCAGCCGGTCGGCGGGGCCGGCCGGCATCGGGGTGGTCGGCGCCGCGGTGACCGTGGGCTTGTCCGCGTCGAGCGCGGCCAACTGGTCCCGGATCACCCGCAGCGGCAGGTAGTGGTCGCGCTGCGCGGTCAGGATGTAACGCAGCCGCGCCACATCGTCCCAGCTGTACTTGCGGTAGCCGGCCGCGGTGCGCTGCGGCTCGACCAGGCCTTCACTTTCGAGGAAGCGCAGCTTCGAGATCGTGGTGTCGGGGAAGTCGACGCGCAGGTGGGCAAGAACCTCACCGATGCTCATCAACCGTTGCTGGCGCGCGGACTTCGCCGCAGCCGCCGACGCCCCACTCACTCGGCCTCCCCACCGTCGCGGCGCTGGGGCACCCGGTGGGGCCTACGGCGCCATCGGGTGCCCGTGATCGCAAGACGTGCTGTCGCTCACTGATCCTCGTTGCGCGGACCGGCGATGAAGACCAGCCGGAACTTGCCGATCTGGACCTCGTCGCCATTGCTGAGAGTAGCCGACTCGACCCGCTCGCGGTTCACATAGGTACCGTTGAGGCTGCCGACGTCACGTACCGTGAACGTGCCGCCCTCGCGGTGGAACTCCGCGTGACGGCGCGACACGGTCACGTCGTCGAGGAAGATGTCGCTGTCGGGGTGGCGTCCGCTGGTCGTCACGTCGTGGTCGAGCAGGAAGCGCGCGCCCGCGTTGGGCCCGCGCCGCACCGCGAGCAGCGCCATCCCGGGCGGGAGTGAGCCCGCCATCCGGGTCGGCGCCACGTCGGCATCGGGACCGTCCACCGCCTCGTCAAGGCTGCCGAGGTTGAGCGTGGACGTGACGTCGAGCGGGGGGTACTCGTCGTCTGGGCGCGTCATCAGACCACCTCACGGTTATCAGTCGGGCGTCGGATGCGACGGGACGCGGCTGGAGCGCTGCCCCGAAGCGGAGTTGCGGCGCTGTCCCCCCGGCCACACGACGTAGCCTCACCCGCGACCGTGGATTCACGGTCGACTGAGCGAGCCTAGTCACGGCCGAAATGTGGGGTCAACTGGACGCGCAGAATACGCGACCATCAAGGACAAACATCACTGGTCGGTTAGTTGACGGTACGCCGCCGCATCGAGCAGCCCGTCAACGGAGCCGGCCTCGGCCGGCTCGATGTCCACCAGCCATCCCGCACCGTACGGGTCGCTGTTGATCAGCTCCGGGGTGTCGGCGAGCTGGTCGTTGCGGGCGACGACGGTACCGGCGACCGGGGCGTAGATCTCCGACACACTCTTGGTCGACTCGATCTCACCGAGCGGGTCGCCGGCCGCCACCTGGGTACCCGGCTCCGGAAGCTGCACGTAGACGATGTCACCCAGCGCGTCCTGCGCGAAGTGGGTGACACCAACGCGAACCGCACTCGATTGTGGCTGTACCCACTCGTGCTCGGCGGTGTATCGCAGGTCCTCGGGAATCACGTCGCGTTCCTTTGCCCAGCCGGCGGTGCGCCGGTACGTGGCGGACAGGTATCAGGAGACCGGACGCGCGTACCGGGGGGCGGCCACCTGATGCAGCGCCGTCACTCCGACCACGTCCGATTCCTGGACGATCACGTTACCGCCGCGCTGGTGCACCGTGTCGACCACCCCACCGGGAATGTTGAGCGCCGTGTGCATCGTCTGCGGATCGCCGATCACGACCAGGCGGTACGGGCCGGTCAGGCGCACCCCGTCGACGGTCAGCCCGCCCTTTGCGTCGGCGAAGTACGTCGAGGCCACGATGCGGACCGGCCGCCCGTCCGCGCCGGCGATCTGCATCGCCTCCGCGCCGGCCCCGCGCAGCTCCTCCACCGCGTCCAGCAGCGTACTGGCCGGGAGCGCCTCGCTGCCGGCCGTGAACGTCAGCTCCAGACCCCGCCCCTGCGCGGGCAGGGTACCGGCGAGGATGCCCAGCTC
Organism: Planosporangium spinosum; assembly: GCF_049999945.1. Taxonomy (NCBI): domain Bacteria; kingdom Bacillati; phylum Actinomycetota; class Actinomycetes; order Micromonosporales; family Micromonosporaceae; genus Planosporangium; species Planosporangium spinosum. The sequence continues at coordinate 73,884 of NZ_JBLYUB010000009.1, forward strand.
GTCGGCGCGGCGCCGGGCCTCCTCTACGGCCGCCGCCTGCCCCTGGGCACCCGAGGCGAGCTGACGCTGGCTCGCCTCCAGGGAGGCGATCTCCTGACGCAGCCGGTCGGAGCGGCTGTCGAGATCGGACAGGATGCGGACGAGGTCCTCCGGTCGCGCGGTGGCCAGTTCGGGATCGGTCGCGTTGCTGCGGAGCTGGACCACCAGGGCGAAGCCCAGCAGGCCCAGCAGCAGCGCGATGATCGCGCCGGCCGAGGAGACCCGCCCGGACCGGCCGGCCCGCGGGCCCGCCCCGGTCGTCGCGGGCACGTCGTCGGCATCCCCGGTCGTCACCGGCACCTCGTCGGCATCCCCGGCACCCGTGAGCGCGTCGGGCAGCACGGGCGGCGTGGATGCGTCGGGCGTCACGGGCGCGTCGGCGCGGGACGGCTCGGCGTCCCCGGCCGGCGGGCGCGGGTCGTCGGTACCACCCATCGTCAGGCCCGGAACAGGTGACGCCGGATGGCGGCGACGTTGCCGAAGATGCGGACCCCGAGCACGACCACCACGCCGGTCGACAGTTGCCCACCCACGCCCAACTGGTCGCCGAGGTACACGATCAGGCCGGCCACCAGAACGTTCGACACGAACGAGACGACGAACTGCTTGTCGTCGAAGATCCCGTCGAGCTTGGCCCGCACCCCACCGAAGACGGCGTCGAGCGCCGCCACGACGGCGATCGGCAGGTACGGCTGCAGCGCGACCGGCACCGTCGGCTCCAGTACAACGCCGAGCACCACCCCGACGAGCAACGCGGCTACCGCGATCATCTCCTACCTCCCGAGGCCGAGGGTACGGGTGAGCCCGCCGGCCGTGGCGAACCACTCGGCCCTGGCGCGTCGGGCGGCGTCGGCGAGCCGGTCGGCCGGGCGGACACCGACGGCCGGGGCGACTCCGGTGGCCGCAGCGGCTGCGCATACCGCAGCCGGGGCTGGACGGCCGCCGCGAAGGTCATGCCGTTACGGCGGTCGACCGAGAACTGCATCCGGTAGGTGGCCACGTACGTGCGGAACCGCTTCGCCGTCGCCGACGCGTTGAACGCGTCCCGCAGGTCACCGGGGCCGATCGCGGCCACCTGGTACGGGGCGGTCACCGGCCGGAAGTCCACCAGGATCGCACCGCCGGCGGTCCGGATCGTCGAGGTGGCGGTGAGCCGCTCGCCGTTGACCGTGACCGCCTCCGCGCCCAGCCGCCACAGTTCGTTGGAGATGTCCTGCAGGTCGCGGTCGAGGACCCGGCCCGGGTTGGTGGCCGACTGCTTGCCGGTCACGGGGTCCACCGGGGCAGGGGCGTCCGACACCCGGACCACGACGCCGTCACCGTGCACCCGGGCCAGCCCGGTGCCGGCCTCCAGGTTGCGCAGCCGCGCGCTCTCGTCACTGTCGGCCAGCGCCGCGTCGCGCTCACGGACCACCTCTTCGCGCAGCGCGTCGGCGTGCTTCTGCAGCTCGTCGGCGGTGGCCCGGCGGGCCCGGACGTCGGCGACCAGGCCGGCCTTGGCCCGGCTGGCCTCCGGTTCTGCCGCCGCGACGTACCGGTAAGCGACGGCGAGCAGAAAGCCGATCAGGACGAGCGCCACCAGGCCCACACCGCGGGCGGTCGCCCGCCGCCACGCGGCCGGCGGTGGCGCCCCGGCCGCCCGTTTCCGCGCGGCCTGCGCGTAGCCGGGGTCGAGCGGGGAGCGGAACAGTTCGGTCAGGAAGTCGGCCGGGCGCGGGTGCGCGTTCACCGCCGGGCGCGCCTCCCCGGTCGGATCCGCGTTCACCGCCGGGCGCACCTCCCCGGTCGGGTCCGGGCGCGCGTCCGGGTCGGCGGCGGACGGGCCGGTCACGCCGGCATCGCTCCGTCTCCCCCGCGGTCACGGCGCGCCGCGCGGATGATCGCAGCGCACTGCACGAGGTAGAGCAGGCCGGCGACCCAGTACAGGACGATGCCCCACCACGCCAGGCCCCAGCCGATCGGGCTCGCCAGCGGCCGCGCGCCGGCGCTGGCGTGCGCCAGCAGCAGCACCGGGAACGCCGCCAGCAGCAGAAACGTCGCCGTCTTGCCCACGTAGTGGACCGGCAGCGGCCCGTACCCGTACCGGCGCAGCAGCGGGATGGTCGCGCCGACCACGAGTTCGCGCAGCAGCAACGCCGCGGTGAACGGCCACGGGACGACCCCGCGCAGCGTGAACGCCAGCAGCGTGGCGAGGATGTAGAGCCGGTCGGCGAACGGGTCCAGCAGCTCACCGAGGCGGCTGACCTGGCCCAGGCGGCGCGCGAGGTAGCCGTCCACCCAGTCGGTCGTACCACCCACCCCGAGCACGATCACCGCGGCGACGGGCCGGTCCGCGACGAGGAACAGGTACAGGAAGAGTGGCACCCCGGCGAGGCGGGCGAAGCTGATCAGGTTGGGGACGGTGAGAACCCGGCCGGCACCCTCGACGCGTGTCGGATCCACGTGTGCCGCTCCCCTGCCCGTCCGCCCGGCAAGCCGCTGGTCGGACCGCCGAGAACGGTAAGCAGGCTAGCAGGACCAAGGCCGGTGGCGGGCGACGGGCGCGGCCTGACGACCTGCGGTTGCCACGGTGACCAGACCGCACACCGCCACGGCAATCGGGCCACACCGCCACGGCAATCGGGCCACACGGCCACGGCAATCGGGCCACGCGGCCACGGCAATCGGGCCGCACACGCTCACGGTTGCCAGGCCGCGAGCGCGGCGGCGGCCCGCTCCCGGCCGTACTCGATCATGCGCCGGGCGTGCGCCGCGGTGAAGGTCAGTAACCCGCCGGCCGGTGCGTCGACGTCGGCCGGCTCGACCAGCAGGACGGGCACGTACCGCTTCACCGTCGCCGCCGGGGCGGCCCGGACGAGCCGGTTGACGGTGTGCGCATGGTCGAGGTCGGCCGCCACCGCGCTGCGCGTGACGGCGTCGGCGAGCAGCGCGATCGCGGCGCCGAGCGAGTGCCCGGCCGCCCGGGTGGCCGCCGCCCCGGAGACGACGACCACCCGATCCGGCTCGTACCGCATGACCGGCGCCAGCGGCCGGCCGGCCACCAGCCCGGCGTCGACCAGCGGGTGGCGGTCATCGGCACTGGGCCGCATCAGCAGCGGCATCGCGGCACTGGCCAGTACGTGGTCGGCGGTGAGGTCGACCTGGCGGAACCAGGGGTCGCGGCGACGGCGCGGTGGCAGCCGGGAGCAGAACCGCACCACCCGTCCGGTGACCTCGTCGACCGCGGGCAGCACGACGACCAGGTCCGGCGGTGGGGTGATCGGGAGCGGCCCGAGGTACCGGGTGAGGGTCCGGCGGGTCGGCGCCGGGTCGAGCAGCCAGGTCCAGCCGACGGCGTCGAGCAGGTACTCGGCGGGATTGGTGTTCGGGCGCAGCAACCGGCCCACGTTGACCGCCCGCCACAGGTCCGCGCGCGGCCGGTACAGGTCGCTCCAGCCGATGCGGGACCACATGCGGGCCAGCGCCGACGCGTCCAGGCCGGCGCCGAGGGCGTACGCGTTGATCGCACCGGTCGACACCCCGGACACCACCCGGGGCCGCTGCCCCGCCTCCTCCAGGGCCTGGACGGCGCCGGCGCCAAAGTAGGCCGCCGGCGCACCGGTACCGGCGAACACCAGCGCGGTGCCGCCGTCGATCCTCGGGGTGCTGTCGACCCGGGGTCGCTCCGGTGACGCGATCCGGCGTCCCATGATGCCTCCGCAGTGGTGCCCACCCGCCGGGTGACCCACGCGCCCCGGTGGTGGCCCGCCTTACCCCGTGGGACGGCTTTTACCCGACAGGTGCGACTCGCCACACCTGGTGCCTTTTCCTCGTTCGGCGGTCTGGCAACCTAGGGCACACAGCGACGTCTGTGACGTACCCCCACGACGACGCTGGCCGCACACCCCTCGGAGGAACTGTCATGTCACAGTCCGCAGCCGACGCGGCGGCTCCGGCCCGCCGCGATCGGACCCACTACCTCTACCTGGCGGTGATCGTCGCCGTCGTCGCCGGCATCGTCGTCGGCCTCGCCGCGCCGAAGATCGCCGTCGAGCTCAAACCACTGGGCGACGGCTTCGTCAAACTGATCAAGATGATGATCAGTCCGGTCATCTTCTGCACGATCGTGCTCGGCATCGGATCGGTCCGCAAGGCCGCCAAGGTCGGCAAGGTCGGCGGCCTGGCGCTGGTGTACTTCCTGGTGATGTCGACGGTCGCGCTCGCGATCGGGCTCGTGGTCGGCAACCTGATCCACCCCGGCTCCGGACTCCACCTGACGAACGCGGCGAAGGCCGCTGGCGCGAAGGCGGCCGGTGGGGAGTCGGGCAGCACGGTCGACTTCCTCCTCAAGATCATCCCGGACACCCTGTTCTCCGCGCTCACCCAGAGCCAGGTCCTGCAGACCCTCCTGGTCGCACTGCTGGTCGGCTTCGCACTGCAGACCCTGGGAGCCAGCGGCGAGCCCATCCTGCGCGGCATCGGGCACCTTCAGCGACTGGTGTTCCGGATCCTCGCGATGATCATGTGGGTGGCCCCGATCGGCGCATTCGGCGCGATGGCCGCCGTCGTCGGCGCCACCGGCACGAAGGCGCTCGTCGGACTGGCCCAGATCATGGCCGGTTTCTACGCCACCTGCCTGATATTCGTCCTGATCGTCCTGGGCGCGCTGCTGTGGGGCTTCGCGCGGATGAGCATCTTCTCGCTGCTGCGCTACCTGGCCCGAGAGTTCCTGCTGATCCTGTCGACCTCGTCGTCGGAGTCGGCCCTGCCCCGCCTGATCGCCAAGATGGAGCACCTGGGCGTGTCCCGCCCGGTCGTCGGCATCACGGTGCCGACCGGGTACTCGTTCAACCTCGACGGCACGGCAATCTACCTGACGATGGCGTCGCTGTTCATCGCCGACGCGGTGGGCAAGCCGCTGTCGATCGGGCAGCAGGTGTCGCTACTGGCATTCATGATCATCGCGTCCAAGGGCGCGGCCGGCGTCACCGGCGCGGGACTCGCCACCCTCGCCGGCGGCCTGCAGTCGCACCGACCCGAACTCGTCGACGGCGTCGGCCTCATCGTCGGCATCGACCGGTTCATGTCCGAGGCCCGGGCGCTGACCAACTTCGCCGGCAACGCGGTCGCGACCGTCCTGGTCGGCACCTGGTCCGGCGAGTTCGACTCCGACCGTGCCCGGCGCGTTCTGCGCGGCGAGGAGCCGTTCGACGAGCGCACCATGCTCGACGACGGCGCCGCGCCGCACGACGGTCCGGCGGCGCGTATCGAGACCGTCGCGACCGGAGCGGGAGTGGGCGCGGAGTAACACCCCGCACGATCCGCGCAAGGTCGCGCCACCCGCACCCCTCAAGATCCGCGCAAGGTCGCGCCACCCGCACCCCTCAAGATCCGCGCAATGTCGCAAACATTGCGGCATCCGAGCGCGGGGAAGTAGCAATACGTGCGACATTGCGCGGATCTTGGGGCGCGGATCTTGGGGGCGCGGATCCTGGGACGGCCGGTGCACCCGCGCATTGCCCGCCAGCTCGCTCGCCGGCCCGCGCTCACCGACCGCGTGCGGCCTCGGTACGGCCGGCGGTGTGCAGGTACTCCCACACCAGCCGCACCGCCATGGACCCCTCCCCCACCGCCGAGGCCACCCGCTTGACGGATCCGTGCCGGACGTCGCCGGCGGCGAAGACCCCGGGCTGGCTGGTCTCCAGCAGCCGCGCCCCGGCGGCGCCGTCCCTGCTGTCCTGGCCGGTGAGGACGAAGCCGTGCTTGTCGACCGCGACCGCGCCGCCCAGCCAGCCGGTGCACGGCTGCGCGCCGATGAAGACGAACAGGGCCTTGGCGGGTATCAGCCGGTACTCCTCCGCGTCGGTGTCCTCGACCAGGAGGGCCTCAAGCGTTTCCCGGCCGAGTAGCTCGCGTACCTCGGTGTGCAGGAGGATCTCGACGTTGGGCAGCCGGACGACCCGGTCGACCAGGTAGCGCGACATGTCCTTGCCCAGGTCGCGGCTGCGGACGATCAGCCGGATGTGATCGGCGTACCGGGACAGGAACAGGGTCGCCTGCCCCGCCGAGTTGCCCCCGCCCACGATCGCGACCGGATCGCGCCGGCACTGCAGCGCCTCGGCCGTGGTCGCCGCGTAGTACACGCTGGTCTTCTCGAACTCCTCCAGACGCGGCACGGGCAGCTTGCGATAGCGGGCCCCGGTAGCGATCAGGACGGTACGGGCGCGCACCTCCGAGCCGTCGGCCAGCCGGATGACGTGGCTGTCCTCGCGGGTTTCCAGTCCCCGCGCCTCCGCCGGGACCTGGAACTGCGCGCCGAACTTCTGCGCCTGGATGACCGCCCGCTCGGCCAGCTCCCCGCCGGAGACGCCGGCGGGGAACCCGAGATAGTTCTCGATCTTCGACGACGTGCCGGCCTGGCCGCCGGTGGCCACCGCGTCCAGGGTGATCGTGACGAGCCCCTCGGAGGCGCCGTACACGGCGGCGGCCAGCCCGGCCGGGCCGGCCCCGACGACGGCGAGGTCGCAGGTCGCCTCGGCCAGGTGCGGTACCGGCAGGCCGACGGACCGGGCCAGCTCGGCGTTGCTCGGGTTGCGCAGCACCTGCCCGGCGGGGCAGATGACGACGGGTGTCTCGGCGGGCCGGATCCCCAGGTGACGCAGCAACGCCTCGGCCTCCCGGTCGCGCTCCAGGTCGATCCAGCGGTACGGGATCCGGTTGCGGGCGGCGAACTCGCGCAGGCGGCGGGTGTCGGGCGCGTAGTGCGAGCCGACGATGCGGATACCGGCGCCGAGCCCGATGAGGATGGAGCGGCGGATGAGGTAGGCGCGCAGGATCAGGTCGCCGAGCGCGGGGTCCTGCACGACGGCTTCCCGGAGCTGATCCGCCGGCACGTCGAGCACCTCGCCCGGCTCGACCACCACCGAGGTGAAGAACGCGGCCTGGCCGGTGAGCAGGCTCAGCTCGCCCAGGAAGCGCCCCGGTCCGTGCACGCTGATCAGGCGCTCGTCGCTGCTGCGGTAGCCCTCGTAGTTGGCCACCTTGCCGGTAAGGACGGCGATGAAGTCGTACCCCTCCTCGCCCTCCCGGATGAGCACGTCGCCCTCGTCGGTGGGCCGGCGCTGGCCCCGGGCGGTGAGGGACTCGATCTGAGTGTCGCTCAGGCGCGGGTACGCCCCGTACCGGTCCGGCGTCTCGACCAGCAAGCTCATGTCCACCCCCACGGTGGGGAAACGGACGAGCTACCCGCTACGGCCGGGCCCGTAACCTGCCCCCGGCGGGTACGGCTCGCGGACCGGTGTCGCCGGTGACCACAGCATCGCCGAGATCGCGCGCGACGCCCTCGACCTCGCCGACGCCCTCGGCGTGGAGACCTTCTCGGTTGTCGGGCACTCCATGGGCGGCAGCGCCACGCAGCGGGTCCTCGCCGACGCGCCCGACCGGGGTCGAGCGGCTCGTCGGCATCAGCCCCGTACCGGCCGGCCGGGGTGCCCTTCGACGTCCAGGGCTGGGCGCTGTTCGACGGCGCCGCCGCCCCGCCAACCGGCGCGGAGACGATGCGCGAACCGTGGGATGTGGCACTACCCGAACGCCCGCCTGGAGGTGCTCGGTCGGGTCCATCAGAGACTCGTAGTGGGTCACGTGCTCCTGCTCGATCAGGCTGATCTCCTGGTAGAGCTGGCGGGCGATCGGCTCCATATAGTGCGGGCCGACGTTCATGTCGTAGTTCATCACCTGCTGCTCGGCCGACACGATCGTGATCGCGTGCAGCTTGGAGCGCGGGTCGGCGGTGTTCGGTCGTACGGGTCACGCACGTTGTCGTACGGGTGCCGGTGCTCGACGACCGTCGGCCGGCCCGACATCACTCGGTCAGCACGTCGACGACCTTCTCCGCCTTGCGCCGCTCCACCATCTCGTACAGGTTCGCGTACCGGTACAGGTGGTCGAAGTCCTCCAGCACGCCGAACTCGTACGCCTGGCGCAGGTGCGGGTCGGGCTCGTTGCGTGCCAGCCACGCGGTCAGGTCGACGGCGTTCTGCTCGTAGCCGAGGGTCGTCTCCAGCGGGCTGTTGATGCCCGGCAGCAGCCAGTTGACCACTCGCTGCTGCTGGTTCTCGATGTACCGCACGTACGCGATCTGGCGCCGGTCGAGCGGGATGCCTTCATGGCCAAGCGGGTTGAACACGCGGGTCCCTCTTTGGGCGGTGGCCGGGCCTCGGCCACCACCACCCCGCGCGTGCGGCGGAAACCGGGCACGAACCAGGTACGCGGCCCGCTCGCCGGGGTGCTCGGTCGGGACGGACCACCGGCCGGTCAGCGCGGCGGGACCGGCAGGCCGCCGAGCGGAGGCAGCAGCGGCGGCAGGTTCCCGATCGGCGGCAGTGCCGGCAGCGTCTCCTCGCCCGGGACCGGCGGTACGGGTACCGCGAGCGTCGGCGGCAGCGAGACACCCGGCAGCGGCGGGACCGGCACAGTCGTCGGCAGCACGGCGCCACCCTCCGGTGTCTTCGGCAGCGGCACCGGGGCCGTCGGTCGCGGCACCGGGACGCCGGCCGTCGGCGTGGGGCCGGGGCCGGACGCAGGAGTGGACGGCGCCGGTACCGGAGTGGACGGCGCCGGTACCGGATCGGACGGCGCCGGGGTGGGCGCGCCGGGCAGCGTCGCCCGTACGGCGTCGAGGTCGGCGCGCAGCCGCCGGGTGCGCGCCGAGTCGCCCAGTCGCCCGAGGAGCGTGCCGGCCTGTCCGAGCAGCCTGCGCGCGTCGTCGACGCGCCCCTCCTCGGCCGCCCGGCGCGCCTGCGCGAGGGTGGCGTCGACCGTCGCGAGGTCGGCCCGCTGGGGGTACATCACCCGGGTGATCGGCCACAGCGGACTTCCCGGCGTGGCGTGGCCGGCCCCGACAACCAGACCGGTACCGGCGACGAGGACGGCCGCAGCGGCGCCGACCGCCCACCGCGCGGCCCGGCGTGACCGGCGCCCGCCCCGCCGACCGGCCCCCGCCCCGTCCGGACCGGTGACCGCCGGACCGACGGCGGCCGGTCCGTCCTCGGGGACGGTGATCGGTCCATCGTCGGGGACCGCGATCGGGTCTGCGCCGAGGTCGGCGCGCCAGGCGGCCAGCAGCGCGGCCACCGGGTCGGCGTCGGCGACCGGTTCGCCCCGGCCCAGCGCGTCGAGCAGCAGCGCGTCGGCGGCGAGGTCGGCCAGGTCGACGGGGCGCTCGTCGGAGGTCGATGGGTTGCCCGTCATGCCGGCACCTCGTCCAAGGTGTCACCGGCCAGCGCGCGTAGATGTGCGAGGGCGCGCGACTGCGCCATTCGGACCGCGGCGGCCGACATCCCGAGCACGCCCCCCACCTCCTCCGCGGGCAGGCCGACCGCGACCCGCAGAACGACGATCTCCCGATGGACCGGCGACAGCTTGCCGAGCAGCGCCGACAGCCAACGGGCCCGGTCGGTGGCGAGTACCGCCTGCTCCGGGCCGGGCGCCGCGTCCGGCCCGTCCGGCGGCACGTCGACGAGGGTCACCGACAGGTGCCGCATGGCCGCACGCTGCGCGTCGGCGACCTTGTTCGCGGCGATCCGGTAGACGAGGGCGGAGAACGGCCGCCCCTCGTCGCGGAAGCGAGGCAGGGCGCGCAGCGTCGCCAGACACACCTCCTGCGCGATGTCGTCGGCGGTCGTGTAGGCACCGCCGACGCGCCCCAGGTGGGCCCGACAGTACCGGACGACGCCGGGGCGCAGCCGCGCCAACAGCGCCGCGGTCGCGACCGGGTCGCTACCGGCGGCCCGCCGGACCAGTTCTGCCTCAGGCACGGTCATGGATGTCGTGGTACCCCCTCGTTACCGACGAGTATCCCGCACGCTGCCCGGCCAGGGGCCAACCCCCGAACGGGTGACGGCTGGTCGGTCGACTGTTGACACTTTGCCCCGATGTGGACAGCATTTGCCCGCCGTCAATGTCGGCCGGAGTACCGGCGTGTTACACGCCGAGGCCGCGTCGCGATGTCCATGTACAACCCCAAGCACCCGGGAGGAGCAGTTGGGCGTCGAGGTACGTGTCGAGGGACTGACCAAGTCCTTCGACGGCCACCCGGTGTGGGCGGACGTGAGCCTCACGCTGCCGGCCGGGGAGATATCTGTCCTCCTTGGCCCCTCCGGGACCGGTAAGTCCGTCTTCCTCAAGACGCTGGTCGGCCTGCTCGCACCGGACCGGGGGTCCATCTGGATCGGCGACCGGGACCTGCCCCGACTGTCCGAGCGGGAGCTGTACGAGGTCCGCCGACTGTTCGGGGTGCTGTTCCAGGACGGCGCCCTGTTCGGCTCGATGAACATCTACGACAACGTGGCCTTCCCACTGCGCGAGCACACCCGCAAGCCGGAGTCGCAGGTCCGCGCCATCGTCCGGGAGAAGCTGGAGATGGTCGGCCTGGTCGGCGCCGAGGACAAGCTGCCGGGTCAGATCTCCGGTGGTATGCGCAAGCGGGCCGGCCTGGCCCGGGCACTCGTCCTGGACCCTGAGATCATCCTGTTCGACGAGCCCGACTCGGGCCTCGACCCGGTCCGCACCGCCTACCTCAACCAGCTCATCATCGATCTCAACCAGCAGACCGACGCGACGTTCCTCATCGTCACGCACGACATCAACACCGCCCGTACCGTGCCGGACAACATCGGACTGCTCTACCACGCGCACCTGGCCATGTTCGGGCCGCGCGAGATGCTGCTGTCCAGCGAGGAGCCGGTGGTCCGCCAGTTCCTCAACGCCCAGCGGATCGGCCCGATCGGCATGGCCGAGGAGAAGGACGCCGACGAACTGGAGGCCGAGGCGGCGTCCGGGGTGGAGCTGCCGCCGCTGCCGCCGATCCCGCCTCAACTGCAGCCCTCCGACTCCGGCCGCCGCCGCGCCGAGCGGCCGGCCGGGCAGTGGTGCCGCGAGCACGGCGTCACCCCGCCACCCGGGTCATTCGGGATGGCCGACCCGCCGGCCGCCGGCCGGCACGCCGCGGAAGCCGGCCGGCACGCCGCCGAGGACACGCACGAGTACCCGTCCGGCGCGCTGTACCGCAGCGAGGTGGCGCCGTGACCGTCGGACCGCCACCGGACCCCGGGGCCGCCCGCCGGCACCGGGGCGGCCCGCTGGTCGGGTACGCCACCGAGGGCTTGCGGATCTACGGCAACTTCTTCGCGTTCTGCCTGGACGCGCTGCGCGGCCTGTTCCGCCGCCCGTTCGGAGTCCGCGAGTTCATCCAGCAGGCGTGGTTCATCAGCTCGGTGTCGATCCTGCCGGCCGCGCTGGTGTCGATCCCGTTCGGCGCGGTCATCGCACTGCAACTCGGCTCGCTGACCCGGCAGCTCGGCGCGCAGTCGTTCACCGGCGCCGCCTCGGTCATCGCCATCGTCCGCGAGGCCGGGCCGATCGTGACCGCGCTCATCGTCGCCGGCGCCGCCGGCTCCGCGATCTGCGCGGACCTGGGCTCCCGCAAGATCCGCGAGGAGCTGGACGCGATGGAGGTGCTGGGCATCGACCCGATCCAGCGCCTCGTGGCGCCGCGCATCGTCGCGTCGATGCTGGTCGCCTTCCTCCTCAACGGCCTGGTCAACGTCGTGGGCGTGTGCGGCGGCTACGCCTTCAACGTGATCGTGCAGGGCGGCACGCCCGGTGCGTACCTGGCGAGCTTCCAGGCGCTCGGGCAGCTGCCGGACCTGATCTCCGGCGAGATCAAGGCGGTCCTGTTCGGCGCCATCGCCGCGCTGGTCGCCTCCTACAAGGGGATGACGGCGAAGGGCGGCCCGAAGGGCGTGGGCGACGCGGTCAACCAGAGCGTGGTCATCACGTTCATGCTCCTGTTCGCGGTCAACTTCGTCGTCACCGCCGTGTACTTCCAGGTCGTCCCGCAGAAGGGGAGCTGACGTGGCCATCTTCGACCACCTCGACGACCTGGGCGGCCAGCTGTCGTTCTACCTGCGGTCGGTCGCGTGGGCGCCGCGCACGATCCGGCGGTACAAGCGGGAGATCCTCCGCCTGCTGGCCGAGGTCAGCTTCGGGACCGGCGCCCTCGCGGTGCTCGGCGGCACCGTCGGAATCATCGGCTTCATGACGTTCTTCACGGGTACCGAGGTGGGCCTGCAGGGCTACCAGGCACTCAACCAGATCGGCAGCAGCGCGTTCACCGGCTTCATCTCGGCGTACTTCAACACCCGGGAGATCGCCCCACTGGTGTCGGCCCTCGCCCTGTCCGCGACCGTCGGTTCCGGGTTCACCGCCCAGCTCGGCGCCATGCGCATCTCCGAGGAGGTCGACGCGCTCGAGGTGATGGGTATCCCGTCGCTGCCGTTCCTGGTCACCACCCGGATGATCGCCGGGTTCATCGCGGTCATCCCGCTGTACATCGTCGGGCTGATGGCCAGCTACCTGGCCACCCGCACCATCGCGACCGTCTACTTCGGGCAGTCCACCGGCACGTACGACTACTACTTCCACCTCTTCCTGCCGCCGGCCGACGTGCTGTGGTCGTTCGGCAAGGTACTCGTGTTCAGCGTCGTGGTCGTCGGAGTGCACTGCTACTACGGCTACCACGCCAGCGGCGGCCCCGCCGGGGTCGGCGTGGCGGTCGGCCGGGCGGTACGGCTGGCGATCGTCGCCGTCAACGTCGTCGACTTCTTCCTGTCGCTGGCCATCTGGGGCGCCACCACGACCGTACGGATCGCGGGGTGAGCATGAACCGCAACCGTCTCCTCGGCCTGGCCTTCATCGTCGTGCTCGTCGCGGCGAGCAGCGCGTCGGTGCTGCAGTACCGGAAGACCTTCACCCCGGTGACCTGGGTGACCCTGCGGGCCGATCACACCGGCGCGCAGCTCGTCCCGGGCGCGGAGGTGAAGCTGCGCGGCGTCGTCGTCGGCGAGGTACGCGCGGTCACCTCCGACGGCCGGACCGCCACCCTGCGCCTCGCGCTCAACCCGGCGCAGGCGCCGCTGATCCCGCGTAACGTCAGCGCCCGGCTGCTGCCCAGGACGCTGTTCGGCGAGCGGTACGTGGCCCTGGTGCCACCGGCCGGACCGTCGGCCGGTCCGCTGCGCGCCGGGTCGGTGATCAGCCAGGACCGCACGAGCTCGGCGATCGAGCTGGAGCGGGTCCTCGACGACGTGCTGCCGCTACTGCAGACCATCCAGCCGGACAAGCTGGCCGCCACCCTGGGAGCGGTCGCCGAGGCCCTGCGCGACAACGGCGACCGGATCGGCCAGGACCTGGTCACGGCGGACCAGTACCTCGCGGCGCTCAACCAGGAGCTGCCGACGATCCGCGACGACGTCCGCAAGCTCACGACCGTGCTGGACACGTACCACGGCGCGCTGCCGGACCTGATGTCGGTCCTGCGGGACGCCAGCGTCACCGCGAACACGATCGTCGACCAGCGCACCCAGCTGGCCGGCTTCCTCGCCGAGACCACCGCCGCCGCCGACACGACCCGCGGCTTCCTCGACCGGTACGGCGACCGGATGATCCTGCTCGGCGCGGTCAGCCGCCCGGTACTGGAACTGCTCGCCGCGTACGCCCCCGAGTACCCGTGCGTCACGCACGGCCTGGTCACCCTCCAGCCCCGGGTGGAGCAGGCGTTCTCGGGCGGCCGGATGCACGTGACCCTCGAGGTCACCCGCGACAACGGCAAGTACGAGGCCGGCCGGGACTCCCCCGGCTACGGCGCGAAGAACGGCCCCGACTGCCGGCTGCTGCCCGGTCCGCCGGTGCCGGCCCCGCAGGTGCCCGTGAACGACGGGTACGACTACGGCGCCGACCGGGTCACCCCGCCGCTGGTGGTCGGCGTCCCGGGCGGGGCCGCGCTGTCCGGTACGGCGATGGGCTCCGCCGGTACCGCAGAGGAGCGCAACCTGGTGAAACCGCTGATCGGTGCGGCGGCCGGCACGCCGCCGACGGAGGTACCCGACATCGCGGCGCTCCTGTGGGGCCCGCTGCTGCGCGGAGCGGTGGTGAACGCCCAGTGAGCGAGCGAAGCGAGCGAACCAACCGGCTCAGCGCGACGAAGCCTCATGACGGCGCCGAGCGAAGCGAGGCGACGCCGTGAGCCGGGCTCTGGACGGCCGCGGGGTGGCCGGACCGCTGATCAAGCTGCTCGTCTTCGCGGCGGTGACGCTGGCGCTGACCGGGCTGCTCGCGCAGACCCTCGGCTCGATCGACTTCCGCGGCGGCACCACGTACCGGGCCCGCTTCACCGACGCGGCCGGGCTGCTGGTCGGTGACGACGTGCGCATCGCCGGGGTGAAGGTGGGCCAGGTCAGCCGGATCGGCGTGGTCGACGGCAGGGTCGCCGAGGTGGCGTTCACCGTGGACGCCGAGGTGCCGCTGGCGACCAGCACGCAGGTCCGGATCCGGTACCGCAACCTGGTCGGCCAGCGCTACCTCGCGCTGACCGAGGCGCCGGGCGGTGGCCAGCGGCTGCGGCCGAACGGGCTGATCCCGCTGTCCCAGACCGTATCCTCGCTGGACCTGACGGTGCTGTTCAACGGCTTCCGCCCGCTGTTCACCGCGCTGACGCCGAACGACGTCAACACGCTGGCATACGAGATCATCCAGGTGCTGCAGGGCGAGGGCGGCACCATGGCCAGCCTGCTGCAGCACACCGCCTCGCTGACCAACACCCTCGCCGACCGGGACGCGGTGATCGGGCGGGTGATCACCAACCTCAACGCCGTCCTGGCGACGCTCGCCGACCGCGACCGCAACCTCGACCAGACCATCAGCCAGCTCCAGCAGTTCGTGTCGGGGCTGGCCGCCGACCGGACGGCGATCGGCAACGCGCTGGCCAGCCTGGGCGACCTGACCGGCGCGACGGCGTCGCTGCTGAACGACGCCCGGCCGCCGCTCGCCGCCGACGTGGCCAACCTGGGCAGCCTCGCCACGACGCTGAACAACAACACCTCCGTTCTGGAGGGCACGCTCGACCGGCTGCCGAAGCGGTACGACGCGCTCAACCGGACGGCGTCGTACGGCTCGTGGTTCAACTTCTACCTGTGCGACTTCGACGGGCGGGTCGGCCTGCCCGGCCTGCCCGACGCGACCCCGGCGACGTTCAGCTCGTCGGCCGCCCGCTGCTCCGGTACGGCGGGTGCGAAGTGAGCCGGCGCGGGTGCCACGTGAGCCGGCGCGGACGCGACGTGACCGCGGGAGGTGCGAGATGAAACCGTTCCGGGAGCGCAACCCGGTCGTCGTGGGGGCCGTCGGGATCGGGCTGCTGGGCGCGCTGCTGCTCGGCGCGTTCCGGATCGGCGATCTGCCGCTGATCGGGTCCGGCACCGAGTACCGGGCGGCCTTCCGGGACGCCAGCGGCCTGGCCGACGGCAACGAGGTCCGCGTCGCCGGGGTCAAGGTCGGCACGGTGAGCGGCGTCGAGCTGGCCCGGGCGGCGAGCGGGCCGTACGTACGGGTGCGGTTCCGGATCGACGACGGCGCGGTGCGGCTCGGCCGGGACAGCCGGGCAACGATCCGCATCAAGACCATACTCGGCCAGAAGTACCTGGCGCTGGAGTCGGCCGGCGGCGGCCGGCTCGCCCCCGGCGCGCAGATCCCCCTCGACCGCACGGCGTCACCGTTCGACGTCATGCAGGCCGTGACCGGCCTGGCCGGGACGCTGGAGCAGATCGACAGCAAGCAGCTGGCCGCCGCGTTCACCGTGCTGTCACAGACGTTCGCCGACACCCCGGAGAGCGTGCGGGCCTCGCTGACCGGGCTGTCCCGGCTGTCGCAGACCGTCGCCGACCGCGACGCGCAACTGCGTGAGCTGCTCGCCCACGCCCGCAGCGTCACCGCCGTGCTGGCCGGGCGCGACGACGAGTTCCGCGCGCTGGTCACCGACGCCAACCTGCTGCTCGACGAGGTCAGCCGACGCCGCGACGTGATCCACAACCTGCTGGTGACCACCAACGACCTGGCCAACCAGCTCTCCGGCCTGGTCGCCGACAACCGCGCCCAGCTCGAGCCGGCGCTGCGCCAGGTGCGCGATGTCATGGCGATCCTGCAGCGCAACAAGGACAACCTGGAACACGCGTTGCAGTCGATGGGCCGGTTCGTCACCGTGTTCTCGAACGTCGTCGGCAACGGCCGCTGGTTCGACACGTACATCGCCGGGCTGGTCCAGCCCTACCAACCCACCATCGGAGGTCGCTGATGAGGTGGCGCCCCTGGGCCGCCGCCGGCACGGGCCTGGCGCTCGTGGCGGTCGCCGGCGTCGCGGTGTGGCGGTCGGTCGACCCCGGTCGCCGGCTCACCGCCGAGTTCACCCGGACCGTCGGCATCCACGAAGGCTCCGACGTGCGGGTGCTCGGGGTGAAGATCGGCTCCGTCGTGGCGGTGCAGCCGCGGGGGCGCAGCGTGCGCGTCGAGATGCGCTACGACCCCCGGTACGACGTGCCGGCCGGCGCCGAGGCGGTCATCGTCCCACCCAGCGTGGTCAGCGACCGGTACATCCAGCTCACCCCGGCGTACTCCGGGGGGCCGCGGCTGACCGACGGCGCGCACCTGCCGCTGGACCGGACCGCGGTGTCCCTGGAGATCGACGACATCTACCGCGCGCTGGACGACTTCACCAAGGCGCTGGGACCCGAGGGGGCGAACGCCGACGGCGCACTGTCCGATCTGGTCGCCACCGGCCGGGCCAACCTGGACGGCAACGGCCGGAACCTGCACGACACGCTCGACGGGCTGTCCCGGGCGCTGACCACACTGGCCGACGGCCGGCAGGACCTGTTCGGCAGCGTCGCCAACCTCCAGCAGTTCACCACCGCGCTGGCCGAGAGCGACCAGCAGGTACGCCGGTTCAACCAGCAGCTCGCCGGCGTCTCCGAGCAACTCGCCGGCGAGCGCGACGAGCTGGCCGCGGCGCTGCACAGCCTGGCCGCCGCGCTCGCCCAGGTGGCGTCGTTCGTGCGGGACAACCGCGCGCAGCTCACCGCCAACGTGACCGCGCTCGCCGACGTGACCGGCACCCTGGTCCGCCAGCAGCAGGCGATCATCGACATCCTCGACGTGACGCCGCTGGCGCTGTCCAATCTCAACCTCGCCTACAACGCGCGGTCGGGCACGCTGGACACCCGCGACAACGCGACCGGCCCGTACGACCCGGCCAGTTACGTCTGCTCGCTCCTGGTCGACGCGCTGCCGGCCGCCGACCGGGTACCGAAGGAGTGCGTCGCGCTGGCGCAGACGCTCCAGAGCCGTAACCTGCCGATGCCCGACCAGCTTCGCCGGCTGCTCGGGTTGCCGGCCGACACCGTACCCACGGGACCGGCACCGGGCGCCGGCCCGGCCGGGGCGGTCCCGGCGGGCGCCGCAACGCTGGGGAGCGACCCCACCCTGGGCGGGATCCTGCGGGGGACGCGATGAGGGGCCGCCGTTTTACCGGCACGGTCACGGCCGCGCTGGCCGTGGCGCTGACCGCGACCGGGTGCACCCCGCCGACCCTCGCCGACCTCCCGCTGCCCGGCGGTGCGCCCAGCGGCCCGGCCTACCACGTCACCGCCGAGTTCACCGACGTGCTGGACCTGGTGCCACAGTCCGCGGTCAAGGTCAACGACGTGACGGTCGGCAGCGTGGAGAAGATCTGGCTGTCCGGCTGGACCGCCCGGGTACGCCTGAAGGTCGACAAGAAGGTGACGCTGCCCGGCAACGCCTCCGCGGCCATCCGGCAGAGCAGCCTGCTCGGCGAGAAGTACGTCGAGCTGGCCCAGCCGGTCACCGAGCAGCCGGCCGGCAGCCTGGCCGAGGGCGCCGTCATCCCGCTGGCGCGCACCCGGCGCGGCGCCGAGGTCGAGGAGGTCCTGAGCGCGTTCGGCCTGCTGCTCAACGGCGGCGGCCTGGCCCAGCTCAAGACGATCAACGAGGAGCTGGCCCGGGCACTCGACGGCCGCGAGGCCAGCGCCCGCGACGCGCTCACCCAGCTCGACACGTTCGTGGCCGGGCTGGACGCGCAGAAGGCCGACATCGTGCGCGCCATCGACGCCCTGGACCGGCTGTCCGGGCAGCTCGCCGCCCAGCGCGCCACCATCGGTCGGGCGGTGGACTCCCTCGCACCCGGCCTGACCACGCTCGAACAGCAGCGCGCCCAGCTCACCGGCGCGCTGACCGCCCTCGGCGAACTGGGCCGGGTCGGTACCCGGGTGGTCAACGCCAGCCGCGACGACACGCTCGCCGACCTGCGCGCGCTCCAGCCGATCCTCGAACAGCTCGTGAAGGCCGGCGACGACCTGCCCCGGTCGCTGGACTTCATGCTGTCGTTCCCGTTCCCGCCCAACGCCGACGGCGCGATCCGCGGCGACGCCATGAACCTGCACCTCACCCTCGACCTCAACGCCACGGACATCCTGTCGAACCTGCTCACCGCGGCCGGTCCGCCGCCGACCGGGCCGGCGGCGGCGGCACCGGCGCCGCCGGCGGGCGCCTCGCCGGCGAAGCCGGCCACCCCGCCGGCCACCCCCGCGCCGGGCGGGGTGCTGCCGCCGGTCTGCTTCCCCGTGGGCGCCGTGCTGAGCGGCCTGGACGGGCTGCCGGCCGGCTGCACGCTGCCCAAGGACTGCATGTCGCTGCCGCCCGGCAGCCCGATCCCGCCCGGCGGCTACCTGCCACCCGACGGCCTGGTACCGACCGGCACCGTGCTGCCCGCCGGTACCCGCCTGGTGCCGGGCACCATCCTGACGCCGGCCTGCCTGCTGCCGGTGGTACCCGGCTCGCCGACCCTGCCGGGCCTGCTGGGTACCACCGTCGGCGGGGCCGTCGGCAGCCTCACCGATGTCCTCAAGGGAGGGCTGCACCCGTGATCACCCGGATGGCCCGGCTCCAGATCCTGGCGTTCCTCGTCGTGAGCGCCCTCGGCATCAGCTACGTCGGCGTCACCTACGTGGGCCTCGCCGACCGGATCGCCGGCCGCGCGTACCTGGTGCACGCCGACTTCGACGACGCCGGGGGCATCTTCGCCAACGCCCCGGTGACCTACCGGGGCGTGTCGGTCGGCCGCGTGGTCGCGGTGGGCCTGCATGGCGACGGCGTACGGGTGGCTCTGCGCCTCCAGCGCGGCACCCGGATCCCGACCGACCTGCACGCCGTGGTGTCGCAGCGCTCGGCGGTCGGCGAGCAGTACGTGGACCTGCGCCCGGACACCGACACCGGCCCGTACCTGCGCGACGGCAGTGTCATCCCGCGCGGCCGCACCGGCCGGCCGCTGCCGCCCGAGGTCCTGCTGACCAACCTCGACGCGCTCGTGCGGTCGGTCGACCCGCAGGACCTCGCGGTCGTCATCGACGAGCTGGGTACCGCCTTCCAGGGCAGCGAGACCGCGCTGCGGCGGCTGCTCGACGCCACCGGCGCCCTGCTCGACGAGGCCAACCGGTACCTGCCGCAGACCCGGACCCTGATCCGGGACGGCGACACGGTCCTCACCACCCAGATCGCCTCGTCCGACGCGATCGGGCGCTGGGCGGCCGCGCTCGCCGAGCTCAGCGCGACGCTGCGCGGCTCCGACCCGGATCTGCGCCGGCTGCTCGCCGCCGGCCCGCCGGCCGCGCAGCAGCTCACCGGCCTGCTGCACGACCTGGACCCGACGATCGGGACGCTGCTGGGCAACCTGGTGACGGTCAACGGGATCGCGGCGCGCCGGGTCGCCGGCATCGAGCAGGCGCTCGTGACGTACCCGCTCGTCGTGGCGGGCGGGTTCACCGTCACGCCCGGCGACGGCACCGCGCACTTCGGGCTGGTCACCAACCTCGGCGATCCCCCGCCGTGCAACTACGCCCAGAGCGGCCAGCAGCGCTGTACCGCCGCCGAGCTGAGCCAGGGGTCGAACGTGCGGGGCTCCGCGCACGCGCCCCGCCCCGGCGGCGACCCGGCACCCGCGCCCGGTGGCCCGGCCACGGCGGCGGGTGGCCCGGCCGTCGCCGGCTACGACCCGGCGACCGGCCTGGTCACCGGCCCGGACGGCCTGCCGTTGCGGTTCGGCGGCACCGGCGGGCAGTACCAGCTCGCCGGTGCGCAGTCGTGGAAACAACTGCTGCTGACGGGGATCGCACCATGAGCGACGCGACGGGCCGCCCGGGCGCCGAACCCACACGCGCCACCGGCGCCGGGCCGACGGGCACCCCGGACAACGAGCCACAGCCAACCGACGCGGACGAGAGGGCGGCGATGTCGACACCCACGAAACCCCAGGCACCGATACGGGTACCGGCGCGGCGTCGCACGGTCGTCCGCCGGCCGCCCCGCCGGCTCGCAAGCGGTCCGACGGTCGGGAGGGCCGACGACGCCACGGACACGGCCACGGTAGCCACGGACCCGGAGACGGTAGCCACGGACCCGGAGACGGTGGTAGCCACGGACACGGCGGCGACCACCGCGACGGCACCGGTGGCGGAGACGGGCGGGACCCCGTCGGCCACCACGGAGAGCCGTACCGCCGCCCGGGCCGCCGGGCGTACCGGCCGGCGCGCGCCGGTCGCCGGCCTGCTGGTCGCGCTGGCCGCGGCCGTGACCGCCGCCGGCATCGCCGGCAACGGCTGGTACACCGAGCGTCGCCTCGACACCGCGCACCAACAGGCGCTGGCGGCGGCCCGGCAGACGACGGTGAACTTCGTATCGATCAGCGCCAACACGGTCGACCGTGACCTCCAGCGGGTCACCGCGAACGCCACCGGTGACTTCAAGGACGAGTTCACCCGGGACGCGCCGCAACTGCGCACCACCGTGATCGAGAACAAGGTCGAGTCGCGCGGTTCGGTGCTGCGCGCCGCGCTGGTCTCCGGCGACACGCGCTCCGCCGTGGTCCTCGTGGCCGCGGACGCCACCGTCAAGAACGTCAACAACCCGCAGGGCCGGCTGTTGCACTACCGCATCCAGGCCGACCTTGTCCGGGACGCACACTCGGGCCGGTGGCTGGTGTCCCGGCTGCAGTTCGTGGGTTGAGGGGGAGGTCAGTGATGCGACGCTTCGGCTCCGGCGCGTCGGCCCGTCCGCGCGGGCTCCCGGGCGGCCACCGGCGCGGTCCGGTGGTCGCCCTCTCCGTCGCGATCGTCGTGTTCGCCGGGCTCGCCGGCGCGGCATGGCACGGCTGGCACCGCGCCCAGCAGCGCGACGCCGCCGTCCGGGACTCCGTCACGGCGGCCACCAGCGCGGCACAGGCGCTCTTCTCGTACGACTACCGCAGCTTCGACGCGAGCGTCAGCAACGGCAAGGCGTTCACCACCGGGGTGTTCGCCAAGGAGTACGCCCAGTCGACGGCGGCGTTGAAGGAGCCGGCCCAGAAGGCACAGGCGGTCGTGCGGGCCCAGGTGTCGGCCACCGGTGTCGTCACCGCCGCCCCGGACCGGGTCGAGCTGCTGCTGTACGTCAACCAGTACACCCGCAACGTCAACGTCGCCGGCGAGAAGGTGGACCAGAACCGGGTCACCCTGACGATGGTCCGGGTCGGACACGACTGGCGGGTGTCGGCCGCCTCGGCGGTCTGAATCCGCCGGTCGTCCCCTTGTGGGGGGTGAGGCACCGCCATCGGTGCCTCACCCCCCCCACGATCCACCAACGACCGGTCAGCCGACCTTCGCGCCGGCGTGCAACGCGACCGCGTCGTGGGCGGGGATGTCGGCGCCGAACCAGCCGCCCGAGTCGACCGTGATCACCGGGCCGGTACACGAGCCGCCGGCATAGTCACCGTGGATCACGTCGCAGTAGCGCCCGGCCGGCAGGTTGGAGTGGTACCGGCGACCGGTCACCGCCCCGTCCTCGTCGTTGATGGTCAGGTACCCCTTGTCGCCCCGGCCGAAGGCGATGTGGTTGTTGCCGTTGTCGTACCAGTTGACCACCGGCGTGCCGTCGACCGCGTTGTGGAACGCCACCATGTTCGCGATGACCTGCCAGCGGTGCTCGCAGCGCCAGCCGGAGAAGCAGGTGGTGTTGAGGGTCTTGCCGGAGGAGTCCGACGGCGGCCCCTGGTCCGAGTTGCTGAAGTCGTAGCTGGACATCACCGTCGGCGAGCCGTACGGCCAGGCGAGCATGAACGCGTTGGCGAGGGCGTAGAGGCCGTTGTCCTTGTAGGTGAGGACGTCGCCGCCGCCCCGCTGGGTGTCGTGGTTGTCGACGAAGACGTTGGCGCTCGAGCCCGGCAGGTACCCCCACGCCTCGCCGAAGTTGGACAGGTACGCCAGCTTCTCGCGGCGGAACACCCGGCCGAGGTCCCGGCCGTACCGGAACTCGTGGACGTCGCCGTTGCCGGTGTACTCGGTCGGCTGGATCGGCTCCCCCGCGCCGTAGATGACCTCCTGGACGAGGTAGACGGAGCGGGACAGCTTCGCCTTGATCGCGGCGATGTCACCGGCCGGCATGTGTTTGCTGGCGTCCAGCCGGAACCCGTCCACCCCCAGCGACAGCAGGTCGTTGAGGTACCCGGCGATCTTCGACCGGACGTACTCGGACTCGGTGGCGAGGTCGGCGAGGTTGACCAGTTCGCAGTTCTGCACCTCGTACCGGTCGCCGTAGTTGGCGATGTCGTCGCCCGCGTTGCGCCCGCAGTGGTGGAAGTCCTGGTACTGGTAGATCCCCGGGTAGTCGTAGTGGCTGTACGACGAGCCGGCCCAGCCGGTACCGGGGCTGTCCTGGCCGCTCATGTGGTTGACCACCGCGTCGACGATCACCTTCACCCCGGCACCGTGGCAGGCGTTCACCATCGACTGGAACTGCGCGCGGGTGCCCTTGCGGGACTCGATGCGGTAGCTGACCGGCTGGTAGGCCACCCACCACTGCTGCCCCTTCACGTGCTCCTGCGGCGGTGAGACCTGGACGTACCCGTAGCCGCGGGGTCCGAGGAAGTTCTGGCACTCGCTCGCGACCGACGTCCAGTTCCACTCGAACAGGTTGGCGATCACCTTCCTGCTTCCGGTCAGCGCGGCGTCGGCCGGCGGGGCGGTCGAGGTGGCCACCGTGAACACGGTGGCGGTGAGCGCGGTCGCGACGAGCGCGCCGAGGACCCTGGATAACGACAACAACCGGCGGTGGGACATCGGACCTCCAGGAGGGGCCTGAGGGGTGTGAACGGCGGATCGCCGGACGCGGCCTGAAACATGACCGCAATGTTTCCGCAAAGGTAGAAAGAACTTGCAAGGGTGTCAATAGATTGACGGCCATCTGTGCCCGGTCGGCACGACGCGCGGCCGGAGCGACCCCGACGGATGGCCGGAGCGGCGTGTGACGGATAGCCGGGGCGGCCCTGACGGATGGCCGGAGCGGCGCGTAACGGGCGCCCGCAACGGCCGTGTGGTGTCATGGACTCCGATGATCACGAAACCGACCACGGCGCCGACCACGGCGACGGTCCGCCACCCCGTCCTCGTCGGCCTGGCCATCGCCCTGGTCGCCGCGAACCTCCGCCCGGCCCTGGCGAGCGTCGGTCCGGTCATCGCCGACCTGCGCGCGGACCTCGGCCTGCCCGGCGCCGCGGCCGCGGCGCTGACCGCCGTACCGGTCCTGTGCCTGGGCGCGCTCGCCGCCACCGCACCGGCCCTGGCCCGCCGGTGGGGCATGGAACCGGTCATCGCCGCCGTCCTCGCCGTGATCGGCGCCGGCCTGCTCGCCCGGGTGAGCGGCGGCGTGGTGGCGCTGTTCGCCGGCACGGTGGTCGTCAGCGGCGCCATCGCCGTCGCGAACGTCCTGCTGCCAGCGATCATCAAGCGCGACTTCGCCGGCCGCGGCGGCACCATGATGGGTGTCTACTCGATGGCACTGAGCGGCTCGGCGGCCATCGCGGCCGGCGCGACCGTCCCGATCGGCGACGCCGTGGGGCACGGCTGGCGGGGCGCCCTGGGCGCCTGGGCGCTCCCGGCGGTGGTCGCGCTCGTCGCGTGGGTACCGTTCGCGCGCGGCCACCACGGCCGGCCGGCGGGCGCGCCGCCCGGCCGCTCCCTGCTCCGCGACCCCCTCGCCTGGCAGGTCACGCTCTTCTTCGGGCTTCAGTCACTGTCGTTCTACGCCGTGCTGGCCTGGCTGCCGTCGGTCTACCGCGACCACGGGTACCACCCGGCCGCGGCCGGGCTGATGCTGTCGGTGTCCGCGCTGGTGCAGATCCCGGTCACGCTGGTCCTGCCGAGCCTCGCCGGCCGCCTGGCCGACCAGCGCGTCCTCGCCGCGGGGTGCACGCTCGTGACCACCGCCGCGCTGACCGGCATCCTGGTGGCCCCCACCGCGGCACCGTACCTGTGGATGCTGCTGCTCGGGCTCGGTCAGGGCGCGGCCTTCGCCGTCGGCCTCACACTCTTCGTCCTGCGTACCCGGTCCAGCGCCGACACCGCGCGGCTGTCGGCGATGGCGCAGACCTTCGGGTACCTCGTCGCGGCGGGCGGGCCGCTGCTGGTCGGCGCGGCCCACGACGCGGCGCGGTCCTGGACGCCCGCGCTGGCGCTCCTGGTCCTGCTCGGCGTCCCGCAACTGGTCACCGGGGCGCTCGCCGGCCGGTCGCGCCACGTCGGCGGCGACGACCGGCCGGACTGACGGTCAGAGCACGCCGGCCAGGTCCTGCGCGAGCCGCCACCCCGACCGCGCGCCCACCCACGACGCCACCGCTTCGCCGTCGCGGAACACCATGAGGGTGGGCGCCGACAGTACCCCGTACCGCAGCGTGGTCGCCGGGTTCTCGTCGACGTCGATCCGTACCACCCGCAGCCGGTCGCGCTGCTCGCCCGCCAGCGCCGCGAGCACCGGTTCCATCCTCCGGCACGGCGGGCACCACTCCGCCGTGAACTCCACCAGTACCGGCAGCCGCGCCCGCAGCACCTCCGCCGCGAAGCTGTCGTCGGTCACGTCCCGCACCGTGCCGTCGGCGGCGGTGTCCACCGTGGTCATCCCGTCCGTTCCCTTCCATCCTCGTCACCGGGGGTCAACTCGCACCGGGGCGCCGGTGCCGGCGGCAACCGCAGCGCCTCGGCGGCCGCGAGCTGGCCACTCAACCGGGTGCGCATCGTCCCCAGCCGGGCGAGGTAGGCGTCCAGCTCGGCGAGCTTGCGCCGGTACACCTCCAGCGAGGCCGGGCAGGCGTCGCCGGTCGGGTGGCCCGCGCGCAGGCACTCCACGAACGGCCTCGTCTCCTCCAGCCCGAAGCCGATGTCCAGCAGCGCCCGGATCTCGCGCACCAGCCGGAGGTCGTCCTCGTCGTAATCGCGGTACCCGTTGACCGACCGCCGCGCCGGCAGCAGTCCACGCGCCTCGTAGTACCGCAGCGTCCGGGTACTCGTCCCGACCCGCTCGGCCAGCTCACCGATCCGCACGCCCGCCTCCTTCACGCTCCGGCGATCCGACGACGGTAGACCTTGACGCCGGCGTCAACGCCAGCCCGCGGCGAGTCAGGCGCGCGTGATGAGCACGACGGTGTCGAGGACCCGGTGCCAGTCGAGTTCGCCGAGCGTACGTCCGGGCAGTGCCCCGATCCCGGCCATCGCCCCCAGCAGCCGCTCCCGTACCACCGGCACCGGCTGCCCGGTCGCCGCCGCCAGCCGCTCGGCCTCGTCGGCGAACCGCCGCAGACGCGCGAACCGCACCAGCGACTCCGGCAGGTCGGCCGCCCCGGTCGGCCGGCCGGCGTCACCCACCTCCACCCGCAACGTGGCGCCGAGCGCGCCGGCGAGCCGGGCCAGCGCGGCCACGGTCGGGTTGCCGCGCCCGTTCTCCAGGTTGGCCACGTAGGGCACCGACAGGCCGGCATCGACGGCCACCGAGGCGATGGTGCGGCCGGCCGCGGTACGCAGGGCACGAAGCCGCCGCCCCAGCTCCGGTACCAGATCTATCTCCACAGAACAAATCTTGCCATGAATTATCTTGTCAGAATAGTTTCGGGGCATGGCAGCACCCGCCACGACGATCGGCGTCCTTCGCAACCGGACCTTCCGGCTGCTGTGGACCGGCAGCACCGTGTCGGCCCTCGGCTCCTGGCTGCTGGTGGTCGCCGCCCCGTACCAGGTGTTCCGCCTGACCGGCTCGACCCCCGCCACCGGCCTGGCCCTGGCCGTCGAGGCGGCACCGGCGATGCTGGTCGGACCGTGGGCGGGCGTACTGGTCGACCGGGTCGACCGCCGGACGACGATGATCGTCGCCGACCTGTTCAGCGCAGCCGGGGTCGCGCTGGTACTGCTGGGCACGACGCCGAGCCGGCTCGGCTTCGTCTACCTCGGCCTGCTGGCGGAGAACCTCGCCGTCGTGTTCTTCCGGCCGGCCGCCCAGGCCGCCGTGCCGGCCGTGGTGAGCGGCGGCGAGCTGGTCGCCGCCAATGCGCTCACCGGGTTCGCCGGTGGCGCCGCCCGTCTGCTCGGGCCACCGCTCGGTACCGTCCTGCTGTCCGCCGGCGGCCTCGGCCTGGTCGTCGGGATCGACGTCGCCAGTTACCTGGGCTCAGCCGCCGCCACCGCGGCGGTGACCCTGCCCCGCACCCGGCGACCGGCGGCGCACCCCTTCGCCGCCCGCGACGTCGTCAGCCAGTTGCGTGACGGCCTGCGCCACCTGCTGACCGCACCGGTCCTGCGCGGCCTGCTGATCACCGGGTGGGCGTACCTGACCGCCAACGCCGCGCTCGGCGCACTCCTGGTGCCGTTCGTGGTCGGGCGACTGGCCCGACCCGGCCAGGACATCGGGTACCTGCTCGCCGGGCTCGGGGTCGGCTACCTCGCCGGCTCAGCGGTGAGCCGGCGGCTGATCGACCGGTTCCCGATCCGGTCGGTCGTCACCGCCACCTACGCCGCGGTCGGCGCGTGCTTCGTGGCCCTGTTCAATGCCCCGACCCTGCTCCTGGCCACCGTCGCCGCGGCGGCCAGCGGCGTACCGGGCGCCGTCGCCCTGGTCGCGACGCAGCACCGGATCCAGGCCGACACCCCCGACCATGTAAGGGGCCGGGTCGGGGCGGTGTTCTACGCCAGCGACGCCTCGGCCACGGTCGCGGGTGCGCTCCTGGCGCCCGCGCTGACCGCCGTCATGGGGCTCCACCTCGGACTCACCGTGCTCACCGGCGCCGTCGTGGCGACGGCCGTGGCGGCCCTCGTCCTGGTCTCTCCCAACCGCTCCCAAGATGTCGGTTCTTGAGCGGTGTGTCGTAGTCTTATCGACGTATCCCCGTGCCCCGCCGCGGACGCCTCCCACCGTGGACCACGCCGCGCCCGGTGGACACCTCCCCGCAGAGGAGCTGGAAGTCATGATCAAGCGTTCGCGACTGTTCGGCACGAAGACCCGCGTCACCTTCACCCTGCCGGCGGACGAGCCGGCCGGCGACGTCAGCGTCGTGGGCACGTTCAATGACTGGACGCCCGGAATCCACCGGCTGCTGCCCCGCCGCGGCGGCACCCGGAGCGTGTCGGTGACGCTGCCCCCGGGCGAGCACCGGTTCCGGTACCTCGGGACCGGCGGCGTCTGGTTCGACGACGAGACCGCCGATCGGGTGGAGGAGAACGCCTGCGTCCTCCAGCTCTAGGGGCGACCGGGGTCCGGGCCTCCGCGGGGAGTGGCGGGAGCGGTCATGCCGCATCCGACCAACGACGCAGACCCGCCCGGATTCGCATCCGCGCGGCGGCCGAGGACCGCCTGGGCAGCGGTGCCGCGCCGGCCCCCGCCAGCGCGAGCTGGCTGATCGCGTACGCGGCCGCGTTGCCGCCCGGGTCGATGTCGTCCAGCAGCCGGTCGAGGTGCGCGAGCACCGCCCCGTGCACCCGCCAGAGCTTCGGTTCCTTCCGCGGATCGACGAGCAGGGCGTCACTGGCGGCGTCCCGCAGGGACCGCGCGCGCCGCACCGCCCGCCGCAGCGCGTCGGCATCTCCGGCCGGGCCGGCCGGGCCGACTCTGCCGGCGAAGCCGGCGGCGTAGCCATTGCCGGCGGCGTCGACATTGCCGGCGGCGTCGGACGTGACCAGCCGGCCGAACGCCGAGACGGCCTCCCCCGCGGCGTCGAGCAGCCCGGCGAGGGGCTCGCGTACCCGCGGGTCGCGTAGGTCCGCCCCCGGCGCCCCCTCGGCCAGGTCAGCCAGGCAGCGGCAGGTGACGCGGACGTGGATCGTCGAGTACTCCAGCGCGGTGAGCGCCAAGCGCAGCCGCTCCGGCACGTGGGCGGCGCCACGGCGCGGGTTGAGCAGCAGGCTCACCTCGGCCTGGGCCAACGCGCCCTGGGCGTTGCGGACGCTGTACTCGATTCCCCCCGCGCGCAGCACGGCATCGGCCGCCCGCTCGTGGGTCCAGCCCCGCTCGATGTCGGCCGCGACCGAGCGCAACGTCTGGCCGATCCGATCGGCCAGCTTGCCGACGGCGTTCCCGGCCGGCTGGACCTGCACGGACGGCGTCGCGAAGCTCACCAGGACCCCGACCGTGGCCCCGATCAGAGTCTCGTACACCCGGTCCAGGCCGACGTGGCTGTGACTGCCGAGGGCGATCACGACCATCGCGTTGACCGCCACCTCGATCGAGTGGTCGCCGAGCCGCAGCACCTTTCCGACGCCGAGGGCCGACAGGATGGTGACGCCCAGGCTCCACCACGCCAGGCCGAACAGCGACGACAGCAGCGCCGCGAGCAGTACACCGACCACCACGGCACCGACGCGCTGCCACCCGTGGCGGATGGTCTCGTAGAGCGTCACCTGTACCACCAGCAGCGCGGTCAGCGCCGCCAGCACCATGGGGCGGTGCCCACCGAGTACCTGCTGGGCGACGACGAACGCGACGACAGCCGCGACCGTCACCTTGAGAACCTGGGTTCCGGAGAACTTGTCGCCGCGGCGCGTCCGTGCCCCGGACTCGCGACCCCACCGCGTCGCGTCGGGCGGGCCGGCCAGGGTGGTCAGCCGGAAGGAGACCGGGCGCCCCGCCGCGAACAGGCCCGACACGAACGGCCTCGCCCGGCTCGGTTCGGCCCCCATGTTCTCTTCTCCCGTTTCGTCGAACACCGTGCGCACCCCGGATCCGCCGGTGCGCTGACGGGCAGCGCACCCGCAGGTCGGTGTCCGGGCGGACGCCGGCGACCACTCGGACTGAGGCACCGTCCAATTAAGGCGATTCAAGGGGTCGATCTGGTTGACGGATGGGAGCAGTTCCGGTTCAGGCCGCCGGCTCCGGTCGACGAGGGGTCACGCGGTCCGGGTCAGGACCGGCCGCTGGCCGGGCGCCGGGGCACCGCCCGTGCCGTACCCGACCGGCGGCGCAGCACCGCCCGTGCCGTACTCGACCGTCGGCGCAGCACCGGCGCCGACAGCCTGGGCAACAGCGCGACCGGCGAGGGTGTCGGGGCGTCCCGGTTGAGCGCGTGCGCGGCCGTCTCCGCGTCGGGGTCGATCTCGTCGAGCAGCCGGTCGAGGTGGCCGAGCACGGCGCCGTGGATCCGCCAGATCTCCGGCTCCTTGCCGGCGTCGACGAGCATCGCCGCGCTGGCGACGTCGCGCAGGTCACGGGCGCACCGCACCGCGCGCCGCAGGTCGCCGTCGTCACCGGCGGGTGCGGCCACATCGGAGGCGACCAGCTCGCCGAAGGCGCGGACCGCGTCCCCGGTCGCGTCGAGCAGATGGGCCAGCGGCCGTCGTAGCTGCGGCCCGGGCAGCTCGGCTGCGGGTACCCCCTCCACCCGGTCGGTCATGCAGCGGCAGCTGACGCGCAGGTGGATCGTCGAATACTCCAGGGCGGTCAGGCCGGAGCGCAGCGTCCCGGGTACGTGCGCCGCCCGCCGCCGCGGGTTGAGGCGCAGGCTGTCCTCGGCCTCGGACAGTGCCCGCCGGGCGTGGCCGACCACGTCCTCCAGGCCCCGCGCCCGCCGCAGCGCCGCCAGCGCGTGCTCGTGGCTCCAGCCCCGTTCGACGTCCGTGGCCACCTCGTGCAGCAGGCCGCCGATCTCCTCGGCCAGGTCTCCGATGGCGTTCGCGGCCGGTTGGACGTACACCGCCGGCACCAGCAGGCTGACGCACACGCCCACCGCGGCGCCGATCAGCGTCTCGTATACCCGGCCCAGCCCGGCCTGGGCGTGACTGCCGACGGCGAGGACGAGCATCGCGCTGATCGGTACCTCGAGGACGTGGTCCCCCAGGCGCAGCGCCTGGCCGACGACGAGCGCCGCGAGCACGGTGACACCCAGGCTCCACCAGGTCAGGCCGAACACCGACGACAGCAGCCCGGCGAGCAGCACACCGGCCACGACGCTGCCGATCCGCTGCCACCCGTGCCGGACCGTCTGGTAGAGCGTCAACTGGACCACCAGCAGCGCGGTGAGCGCCGCCAGCATCGGCCGCGCCGTACCGAGCAGGACATGGGCGACGACGAACGCGGCGACCGTGGCGATCGCGATCTTCGTGGTCTTCGCCCCGGGCAGCCGGCCGCTGCGGCGCGCCCGGCTCCAGAGCTCGCGGCCCCACGCCGTCACGTCGGGTACGGTGACCGCGGCGGCGAGGGTACGGAATAGATCAAGGGCTGCCGGTTGGAGCCGACCCCGAGTCAGCGAGTGTCCGTGACTCGACGGCGCAGTCATACGTTCCTCTCCAGCGGGCGGCCGTGGGGCCCGTACCGGAGCGGGGCGCGCGGATGTCCGTACGCGGCTGCGGGTCGAGGTCGGGAAGGCGCCGGTGACCGCGAACCGCAGCGCCCTGTTCAACGGTAGCCAGACATCGATCAACACGCCGGTGACTGAGATCGATAGCACCCCACTTGCTCCCGACGGGGCCGCCCGATCTACCGTGGCGGCCACCCGATCGGTCAGGCGCCGGCCCGATCGGTCAGTCGACGAGCGCCGAGTAGACGAGTTGGCGCAACTGCGGCCGCAACCCCGGGTAGGTGCTCGACGGCAACAGTTGAGTGAAGAACATCGCCGTGATCTGTTCGACCGGGTCGACCCAGAAGGCGGTGCTCGCCGCGCCGCCCCAGTAGTACTCGCCGACGCTGCTCGGCACCCGGATCGGGATCGGGTTCTCCACCACCGCGAAGCCGATACCGTCCAGGGTGGTCTCGGCGAAGCCGCCGGTCGACAGCTCACCGAGGTCGTGGCCGTGCGGAAGGTGGTTACGGGTCATGAACCGCACGGTGCGGGGGCCGAGCAGTCGCCGGCCGTCGAATTCACCCTCGCGCAGCAGCAGCCGGGTGAACCGGTGGTAGTCGGCGGCGGTCGAGATGAGCCCGCCGCCACCGGAGAGCATGTCCGGCTCGCGCAGCGCCAGCCGCCCGAGGTCGTCGGCGGCCGCCGCGTGGCCGTCGACGGGGTGCGGCGTGTACAGCCCGGCCAGCCGCTTCACGTCGTCGCCGTCGACCCACCAGCGGGTGTCGGTCATGCCGAGCGGTTCGAAGATCTGCTCGGCGAAGAAGTCGTCCAGGCGCTGGCCGCTGACCACCTCGACCAGCCGGCCGAGCACGTCGGTGGCGACCGAGTAGCCCCACGCCGTACCGGGGTCGAACAGCAGCGGCAGCCGGGCCCACACCTGGCACGCGGCGGCGAGGTCGACACCGGCCGGCGGGTACAGGTCGAAGCCCTCCTCGCGGTAGAGCCGGTCCACCACGGAGTTGTTCAGGAAGCCGTACGTCAGCCCGGAGGTGTGGGTGAGCAGATGCCACACCCGGATCGGCTCGACCGCCGGCACCGTGTACGGCCGCAGCGCCGACCCCTTGTCGTAGACCTTGACATCGGCGAACTCCGGAAGCCAGCGGCTGATCTCGTCGGTGAGCTCGAACAGGCCGCGCTCCCACAGCATCATGGCCGCGACCGAGGTGATCGGCTTGGTCATCGAGTAGATGCGCCACAGCGTGTCCGGCTCGACCGGCGTGCGGTCCTCGCGTGTGCGGTAGCCGTAGGTGGAGGCGTGCGCGATCTCACCCCGTCGGGTCACCACGAGCTGCCAACCGGCCAGCCGCCCGTCGTCGACGTAGCGTGCGAAGTGCCCGTCGATGCGGGCCAGGCGATCGGGGTCGAAACCGAGGTGGGCCGGGTCCGCGGTGCGCTCCATCATCCGAGCAAGCCTAGTTCCGGCTCCGGGTCGTGTCAGGGTGTCGATCCCACCCGCCCTGCCCAGACCGGCACGCCGGGCACGCGGCGGGCGACCCCGGCGGCCGGGCACGCGGCGGGCGACCCCGGCGGCCGGGCACGCGGCGCGACCGGGTCGTGATCGACGGCCGCGATGCGCCCCCGTCGATCACGACGTCGGCGCGCGGCAGCTCGCGGAGGCGCGGGTCCATGGTCACCATGGACCCGCCGGCAAACGGGAGCATGTCAATACGCTCCACATAAAGCGTTCCTAAAAGCCATATGGAAAGCTTTGGCGGGATAAGTGGCTCGGTATGGTCGATCGGTGGACAGAACAACCGCCTCGCGCGACACCGTTGACGACGTCGTCGACGCCTGGCGCATCGAACTGCCGGCCGTCGCCGGGCCGGAACTGGAGCTGGGCAAGCGCGCCGCCCGGCTCTCCGCCCTCCTGAACGAGGTCACCAGCGTGCAGCTGACCCGGCTGGGTCTGACGAAGGCCGAGTACGACGTGCTCACCGTGCTGCGGGCGGCCGGCGCGCCGTACCAGCTACGCCCCACCGACCTGACCAGCCGGCTGCTGCTGTCGTCGGGTGGTACCAGCAACGTGCTGCGCCGGCTGGCCGAAGCCGGACTGGTCGAGCGGGAAGCGGACACGCGCGACGCGCGCAGCTCCCGGGTACGGCTGACCACCTCGGGCGTCCACATCGCCGAGGAGGCCGTGCGCGCCGCCGGTCGTGCCCAGGCCGCCCTCCTGCGGGTCGTACCGGAGGAGACCGCTCAGGCCGCCATCGACGCGCTGCGACAGGTGCTCATCGCCCTCGGCGACGTGCCCCGGCCGGCGACCAGGTGACCGCCCGCTCGGCCCCGGCGACCGCCCGCCATCCCCAAGATCCGCGCAGTGTCCCAAACATTGCTGCCTCAGCGGACCCTGAGACCGCAATGTCGCCGACATTGCGCGGAGCACCGCCGCCACGGTGCCGCTACCCGGCGAGGTAGGCGGCGGCCGACGCGTGCAGCGCGGCGACGCACGCCGCCACGGCCGGGTGCCGCCGGGCCCCGCGCCGGTAGGCGATCCGGGTCCGCCGGCGCAGCGGCAGCGGCGACAGCGTGACGCCCGGCGGCGGCTGTGCGGCGGCGAGCTGCGGTACCAGCGCGACACCCTGGCCGGCCGCGACGAGACCGAGCACGGCGACGAAGTCGTCGGCGTGGTGGCGTACCCGCGGCGTGAACCCGGCCGCCTGGCAGGCCCGCAACGCCACGGCGTGGCACAACGTACCCGGGCTGCCGATGATCCACGCCGCGTCCCGGGCGTCGCCGATCGAGCCCGGCCCCGGCTCCAGCCCGGCGAGGTACATCACCTCCTCGACCAGAGGCTCGGTCGCCAGCGCGGGATCCGGCTCGACGGGTACGTGGTCGTAGTCGTGCACGAGCGCGACGTCGAGCCGGCCGGTGCGCAACGCGTCCGGTGCGGCCGCCGGGTCAAGCTCGGTGACCCGCAGCTCCAGGCCCGGATGGTCGCGCCCGAGCGACACCAGCGCGGCGGAGAGCAGCGTGCGGACCGCGGTCGGGAACGCGCCGATGCGCAGCGGCCCCGCCAGGCCCGTCCGTACCGCGGCGAGCGCCGCGTCGGCCTGCTCGAGCGCGGCGAGCACCGCCTCGGCGTGCTCGACCAGGACCGCGCCGGCCGCGGTCAGGGCCACCCGGCGTCCGGTGCGCTCCAGCAGCGGTACCCCCGCCTCCCGCTCCAACGCCGCGAGCTGCTGGGAGACCGCCGACGGGGTGTAGGACAGCGCCGCGGCGACCGCGGCGATCGTCCCGTGCCGGGACAGGTCGCGCAGGAGACGGAGCTTGCGCGGATCGAGCATCAGCTCAGCTTACGTTTCAGCAAAGAAATATGAACTGGACCTGACGCTCGGCGGCCCCCCAGGGTGGAAGCCATGGAGCACACGCTGACCGGGATACACGTACCGCTCGTCACGCCGTTCACCGCCGACGGCCGGGTCGCGGGCGACGCGCTGGAGGGGCTCGCGCACCAGGTGATCGACGGCGGCGCGGCGGGGCTGGTGGCGCTCGGTACGACCGGCGAGCCGGCCACGCTCGGCGCGGACGAACGGCGTACGGTCGTCGACATCTGCGCCCGGGTCTGCCGGGAACGGTCCGCCAGCCTGATCGTCGGCGCCGGCTCCAACGACACCGCCGCCTCCGTGGCGGCGCTACGGGGCCTGACCGCGTGGCCGCAGGTGGCAGCGGCGCTCACCGTCGTGCCGTACCACGTCCGCCCGTCCGAGGCGGGGGTGCTCGCCCACTTCACCCGGCTCGCCGCCGACAGCCCGGTACCGCTGGTCGTCTACCACGTCCCGTACCGGACGGGACGGCCGCTCGGCGTGGAGACGCTGCGCCGGCTGATCCGGTTGCCCGGCGTCGTCGGGATCAAGTACGCCGCGGGCGTGATCGACGCGGACACGGTGACGCTGCTGGCCGACCGGCCGGCGTCCGTCGCCGTGCTGGCCGGCGACGACGTCCTCGCCGCGCCGCTGCTCGCGCTCGGCGCGGCCGGCGGTGTCCTCGCCTCGGCGCACGTGTGCACGGCCGACTTCGCCGACCTGGTCCGCGCCTGGCACGCCGGAGACGTCGCCCGGGCCCGCGACCTCGGGTACCGGCTGGCGGCGCTGTCCGGGGCGCTGTTCGCCGAGCCCAACCCGGCGGTCATCAAGGCGGTGCTGCACGCCCAGGGGCGCATCCCGACCCCGGCGGTCCGGCTGCCGTTGCTGCCGGCGAGCCCGGCCGCCACCGCCGTCGCGCTACGCCACCTCGACGGACTACGCCACCTCGACGGGCTACGCCACGCCGACGCGCTCGCCGGGGTCGCCGGAGCGGACCGGGAGCCCGGCGTGGCCGGCGTGACCGGCATGGCCGGCGTGACCGGCGTGACCGGCGTGACCGGCGTGACCGGCGTGACCGGCATGACCTGACCCGTGCCCGAGCGGGCCGGCCGCGAGCGGCGCCAGAACCTGGTGCCGACCGGCGCCGGTGAGCAGGACGATCGCGGTCAGCGCGGTGCCGGCACCGAGGACCGCACCGACGAGCGCGGGTACGCCGGGCTGGACCCCGCCGGGGAGTACGAACAGCACGAGGGCCGCGGACAGGACGGCCGCCGCCCGGCGGACCGTGGCCGAGCCGGACAGCGCCAGCGGCACGATGGCCCAGAGCAGGTACCACGGGTGCACGACCGGGCCGAACAGCACGAACGCCCCGAGGCTGAGCCCGAGCGCGTACACCGGGCCGAGCCGCGCGCTGCGCTGCCACAGCCGGCCGAACACCCCGACCGCGGCGGCGAGTCCGACCAGCCACCACACGTGCATGGCGCGTTCGCGCGTGGTGACGCCGAGCCACTCCCCCACCCATCCGGTCAGGTTGCCCAGGTCGGTGGTGACCGACAGCCAGGTGTGCGCGCGGGTGGGTGTGTTGAGGGCGTGTACCCAGCCGAACCCGGTACCGGCGAGCGCGGTCACCGCCAGCGCGGTCACCCCGGCCACCCCGGCCGAGCCCACCACCGCCCGGAGCAGGCGGTACCGTCCGCTCCGCTGGCCGGCCCAGATCGGCACGAGGAACGCGATGGCGAGCCCCGCCGGCGCCTTGACCAGCGCCGCCAGGGTGATCGTCGCGGCGGCGGGCACCGGGTGGCGGTCGAGCGCGAACACCAGCCCGACCGCCATCAGGCCGAGCATCACCGCGTCGTTGTGGGCGTCGGCCACGAGGTGCAGCAGGACGAGCGGGTTGAGCACGCTGAGCCACATCGCGGCGCCCGGGTCGACGCCGCAGGACCGGGCGATGCGGGGCACCGACCAGGCCAGCAGGGCCACCCCGACCACCGCCAGCAACCGCATCCCGACGATGCCCGGCCAGGTGAACGCCCCCGTCACCCGGGTCACCGCGCCGGCCAGGTCGAGGAAGACCGGACCGTACGGTGCGGGGGTGTGCTGCCAGATCGGCGGTACGTTCGCGGCCAGCGGTCCGCCCATGGCGGCCGGCCCCACCCGGTACGCGTCGATACCGGCGACCGTCATCGCCCCCTGCGCGAGATAGCTGTAGACGTCCCCGCTGAACACCGGGGCGATGAGCGCGAAGGGCGCCACCCACCAGCCCGCCACGGCCGCCAGCCCGCGCCAGGACGGCCCGTCCGACCGGCGCACCAGCGCACCGATCCGCCACCAGGCGGCGAGGAGCAGGGCCAGTCCGACGTAGACCACGGACACCGACAGGACCGTCGACGCGCGCAGCTCACGGACGCCGGGTACCCCGCCCAGCGGATCGGTGAACGGGTGGACGCCGGCCAGCGTGCCGCCCGCGGCCACGGTGGCGGCCCCGGCAACCCCGAGCATCCGACAAAACGCGAACCCGTACTTACTGGTCGGGATCAGCAACCCGCAACTCCCGCCGGTCGGCACTGACCCGGGTAGCCACGCCCGCAACCGCGTACGCACCACCGGTCAGGTGGACACTGTCTGCTGTCGATCTTGCAGCCTTCGGTTACCCGCCCACGTGTCGGGCCGGTCGAAACGCGTGTCGGGCCGGTCGCGACGTTAGCCGAACCGCCCCCTCGGCGCCTGTTGTCCGGATCGGTCCAGCGCGGGCACGCGCACCGCGGAGCGGCGGTTGACCTGAAGTCCGGTTGATGGTTCATGCTCGACGGACCGAATAACGAAAGAGGCAAAACATGAAAAACGGCCCGCTCGTCCGGCCGTACCGGTCACTCACCGTCGGGATGGTCACGCTGGTCTCGGTGGTCGCCTTCGAAGCGGTCGCCGTCACGACCGCCATGCCCACGGTGGCCCGGGCGTTGCACGGTCTTCCGCTGTACGCGCTGGCGTTCGGTGGCGCGCTGGCGGCCGGCGTGGTCGGGATGG
Source organism: Planosporangium spinosum (assembly GCF_049999945.1). Lineage (NCBI taxonomy): Bacteria > Bacillati > Actinomycetota > Actinomycetes > Micromonosporales > Micromonosporaceae > Planosporangium > Planosporangium spinosum. The sequence goes on from NZ_JBLYUB010000009.1 coordinate 110,805, forward strand.
TCATCTCCGGCGGCTGGTCCGACGCCAAGGGCCCGGCCGCGCCGGTGTGGACCGGGGTCGCGACGTTCGTCGCCGGGCTGGTCATCTGCGGTACCGCACCCACCATGGCGACGCTCGTGGTCGGCCGGGTCATCCAGGGGTTCGGCGGTGGACTGGTCGCGGTGGCGCTGTACGTGGTGGTTGGGCGCGCCTACCCACCGGACCTGCACCCCCGCGTCTTCTCGGCGTTCGCCGGGGCCTGGGTGGTGCCATCGGTCGCCGGCCCGTCGCTGGCCGGTCTCATCGTGGAGCAGGTGGGCTGGCGGTGGGTGTTCCTCGGCACGGTGCTGCTCACCGTTCCGGCCGTCCTGCTGGTACGCCCCGGGCTGAGGGCGATGGCCGACCCTGGCACGACCGCCGACCCGCGACCGTCGTCCCGGCCGGCGGGAGCCGCGGGCCACGTCGGCCGCGCCGGGTGGGCCCTGGGCGCCGCGGTGAGCATGGGGCTGCTGCACCTCGGCGGCCAGCAGCGCGGGGTCGGCGCGATCGGGCTGATCGGGCTCGCCCTGGCCGGCCTCGCCGCGTTCACCCCACGGCTGCTGCCACGCGGTACCTTCTCGGCACGCCCCGGCCTGCCGAGCGTCGTCCTGCTGCGCGGGCTCGCCGGAGCGGCGTTCATCCAGGCCGACGTGTTCCTCCCGCTGATGCTGTCGCGTGAGCGTGGCTTCTCCCCCTGGGCCGCCGGGTTGACGCTGACCATCGGCGGCGTGTCGTGGTTCGCCGGCTCCTGGTACCAGGGACGCCGTGGCCAGCGGCTGGCCGTCCACCCCCTGCGGGTCGGCCTGACGCTGATCGCGACGGGCGTCGCGACCGCCGCCGCCTGCGTGGTGCCCGCGGTCCCGGTCTGGCTGTGCGTGGCCGGCTGGGCGCTGGCCGGCTTCGGCATGGGACTGTCCTACCCGACCATGTCGGGGCTGACGCTGAGCCTGTCCGCCCCGGCCGAGCAGGGGGTCAACAGTTCGGCCCTGCAACTGTCGGACTCGCTGTTCTCCACCACGATCCTGGCGGTCGGTGGCACCCTGTTCGCCTTCTGGGTGTCCACGTCGCCGCCGGCGGCGTACCTGTCCGGCTTTCTGATCGCCGAGGCCCTGGCACTGCTGGGCGTCCTCGTCGCCGCCCGCGTCGGTGTCCCCAGCACCGGCACGCCGACGGCCGCAGCGGTACCGGAACTGGCGGCACAGCGGTAACCAGGCCGCCCAGCGGTAGCTAGCGCGGCCGGCGGCCACGGACGAGGACGCGTGCGGAGGGCGCCCTCCACCGACGGTCGGCGGTGGAGGGCACCCTCCGCGCGGCCAGGCCCGAACCGATACCGCAGCCCGCGGTCCCCGCCGGTACGCCGGCCCACGGCCCCCGCCGGTACGCCGGCCCAGGGCCCCCGCCGATACGCCGGCCCACGGCCCCGGCCGGCACCTCAGCCCGCGGCCCCGGTGCGCGTCATCCGGTGCCGGCCGGGGCTGCGCTCCACGGCGTTGGCCTCCATCCACGCCTGCAACGCGGGACCGGACTCGAAGCTGGCGATCATCGCGTACCGGGGTCGGGTACCGACGTGGTAGGCCGCGTGCCACAGCCGCTCGGTGTCGACGACGAACTGGGCCCCGACGGGCATCGGGATACGGTGTTCGGTACCCGGGTCGTCGCGGTCCTCCCGCAGAATCATGTAACTGTCGGGGTCGTCGGTGAGGTTGAGCCAGGCGCGCACCACCCAGCCCTCGCCGTCCGGGTTCAGCCGGTTGTTGTCGTCGAGGTGCAGGTAGCTACCGGTCACCTCGGTCTCGCTGGCGGACGGCTGGAGCTTGATGATGCGTACCCGGCCGAACCGGGCACCGACGTCGGTGACCCACCTGCGCAGCGCCGGTGCGCGCAGCGCGTTGGCGGTCCAGATCCCGTCCTTGTCCGGCTTGCCGTGCTCCCAGAACCCGCGCGGGTCGTCCGCGCCGTTCGCCGAGGCCAGCACGGCGAAGTTGGTGTCGCCGCCGGATTTCCAGTCGAGGTAGGTCAGGTTCTCCCACTCCTCCGGATCCAGCCGCCCCGCGAACGAGCGCAGCACGACGAATCCGGTGTCTGACAAGGCCGGTAGTTTGATGTGACTCGACTGCGTATCAGTCATGCTGCCCCCTCAGTACCTGTGTCGGTGATCAGGGCGATGCGGTGAACGCGACGGTGCGGCTGCACGCGCGACGGTGCGTGTGGACACGCGACTCGAGCCGCGTGGTCCGGGAATGCCTACCCGTGGGAGGCGTGCCGGTCGGATTCGGTGCCGGTCGGCAGCGGTGCCGGTCGGGTGCGGTGCCGGTCGGGTGCGGTGCCGGCCGGGTGCGGTGCCGGTCGGCAGCGCCAAGGTCCCCCGCGCCGGTACGGACAAACAGGAATACCAAGGTGAAGTGCCGGCTTCCCGGAGTGCCGGCCGGAGGGCGCCGACCGAGTCCGGTCGCCACGGCGGGTGGACCCGGGGTCGCGTCCGGGTGGTAGGCGCCGCCCGGAGTGCCACGCCGGGGTGAGATCGGGGGGCGGGTGTCCGGCCACGTGGGTGACCCGGGTAGCGGGCGGCCGGCCGATCGCCGCGCCTCCGCCGCACCAAGACCCGCGCAATGTCGCGAACATTGCGGCATCCGCGCGGCTGGAAGCAGCAATACGTGCGACATTGCACGGATCTTGGTGGGGCACGGATCTTGGTGGGGCACGGATCTTGGTGGGGCACCGCCGGACGTCGCTGGCCTGCGTCGCCGCGCGGGCGCTATCGTGCGCCGCGTGGTTGTGGTCCGCCAGGCGAATCCCGAAGACTGTGCCGAGCTGATCAGGCTGCGGGCGATCATGCTCTCGTCCGTCTCCGGGCAGGAGCCCGCGCCGGGTCCGTGGCTGGAGATGACGGCCCGCACCCTGCGTACCAGGCTCGCCGACCCGGACGGATCGCTGGCCGGCTTCGTCGTGGACGCACCGGGCCGCCCGGGCACGCTGGCCGCATGCGTACTGGGCAGCATCGAGTTGCGGCTGGGGTCCCCCGAGAATCCCAGCGGTGAGATGGGCTACGTGTTCAGTGTCGCGACCGACCCCGACCACCGCCGGCGGGGATACTCGCGGGCATGCATGGAGCAGTTGCTCGCCTGGTTCCAGCGGCGGGGCATCACCAAGATCGACTTGCGGGCCTCCGCCGCGGGGGAGCCGCTCTACCGCTCGCTCGGCTTCGCGCGTACCCGCGACCCGGCGATGCGGCTCACCCTGCCCCGGCCCGGCGCGTGACCGCCACCCGGCCTACCGGCTACCGGGACACCACCCGGCCAACCGATAACCGGGACACCACCCGGCCAACCGGCTACCGGGACACCACCCGGTCGGCGGAGGCTCGGTGCGCCGCGCTGCCGACCGGGAGCGGGCGATGAGGCTGCCCGAACCGGCGCGGTCCATCGCCGCCGCGGCCGTCGACGCGGTCGCCGCGGCCCGTTCGCGGGACAGCGAGGCGTACCGGCCCGCGGTCGCGCGACTGGCCGGGCTGAACCCGGCGCAGACCGGCCTGGTGCTGGGCGCCGTGGTGCGGTCGCTGCTGGAGGACCTGCACCCTGATGGTCTCACCGGCGACGACGTACAGGCAGCGCTGGAGCACTGTGTACGATCGGCGGCCGACTGGTTCCCGGAGGTCGATCCCGGGGTCCTGGCCACGCTGCTGATCGGCGCGCTCGGCGTCCACGAACCCGACGACGGCTCCCCCGCGCCCGGCCCGGCGGAGGTCGCCCGGCACGCGCCGCTCCTGGTCGCGGACCTGCTCACCCGGTCCGGCCGGGATCTCGCCGGCTACCTCGACGCGGCGTTCACCGAGATCGCCCGCGGCGAGACGTACGACGTGCTGTGACATCCCGGCAGGCTGCCGCCCCGGTACGGGCGTACCCCGGCAGTGACCGCGCCTCGGTAGCGGTCGTACCCCGGTACTAGCTCCAACATCCGGCGGGAACACGCCCGGCGGAGTAGTCGGCATCTCCCCCCATCAGGGCATTGCCGACGGCGTGACGACAGGCGACACCACCCCGGACGGCCGGACCGCGGTCCGGTCGTCAGCGGCCCGCTGACGACCACTCCGGGCGCCGTACCGGCCTGACGACCGGTAGCGAGGCACCGCAGACGCTCCACCGCAGGCGCTCCACCGCAGGCGCTCCACCGCTCCACCGCAGGTGCTCCACCGCACCGTACCGCCCGTCATGCTCCGCCCATGACCTCGACGAGGCCGTACCCGACGCCGGCCGCGTCCGCCAGCCCGCATACCCGGTATCCGTGTGGACGAGTGGCTCAAGGGGGCTCCAATGCGCCGCACCCCGGCCATCCTGGATGACATGCGATCGGTGGCACCACCGCGTCAGGACCGACTCGATCAGCCGACCGTGGAGTGCCTGACCGCACTGACCGCCGAACTGCTGGCGTCCCGGCCGGACAGCGCCGGCGAACTGCAGCGGTACCTCTCGGTCGGCCGCCGCGGTACGCCGCTGCCGGAGCGCGAGGTCGCCGCCGCGCTGCGCGGCCGTACGGTGGTCGTCACCGGCGGCAGCGGCTACATCGGGACCGTCCTGCTCAGACAGATCCGGCGGTTGTGCGCGGCCCGCCTGGTCAGCCTCGACATCGCCGCGCCCCGGCGTCCGGTGGCCGGCGTGGAGTACGCCAACGTCGACGTGCGGTCGGCCGGCGCCGTCGCGGAGTTCTTCGACCGGTACCCACCGGACATCGTGTTCCACCTCGCCGCCCAGCGCGACCCCGGGCTCGCGGAACGGTACACGGCGTACACGGTGGATACCAACGTCCTCGGCACCTTCCACGTCGCCAACGCCGCTGAGCGGGCCGGCGCCGGTCGCTTCGTGTACGCCTCGACGGGCAAGGCGCTGCGACCGTACTCGCGGTGCGTGTACACCGAATCGAAACGGCTGGGCGAGTGGCTCGTCGCCGACGTCGCCCGCCGGGGACGCATGGCCTGTACCGGCGGGCGGTTCACGCACGTCGTCGACAACTCGATCGTCCTCGACCGGATGCGCCGCTGGCGCGACGAAGGCGGCCCGATCCGGCTGCACTCGCCGGACATGGTGTTCTACGTCCAGTCCGCGGTCGAGTCGGCCCAGCTCCTGCTCGCCGCCCTGCTGTCACCGGCCGACGGCGGTCTGCGGATGCACGCCATCCGTGACCTCGGCTGGCCGGTCAACCTGCTGGACCTGGCGCTCGGTTTCGTCGCCGGCAGCGACCGGATCACGCCGCTGTACCTGGCCGGCTGCGACCCAGGGTACGAGGAGGTGCCGTACCCGGGCCTGTACGACCCGACCTTCTCCGGCGACGTCAGCCCGCTGCTGAACGCCATGGAGGCCCACCGGGCGCGGCCGAGCACCTGCTCCGGCGTCGACGACGTCGCCGTCACCGCCCACGAGGCGCCGGAGGTCGTCGAGCGCCTGCCCGAGCTGCGGCGGTGGTGCGAGATCGGGTCCGAGCGGCAGGTCCGCCGGGTCCTCGACGAGCTGGGGCGGGACCTGATGACGCTGTCGTTGCGGACCACCTCGCCGGCGATCCTGGACCGGGTCGCCCGGCTCACCGAGAGCCACCGGGGCACGATGAACGAGGAGCACCGGCAGATCGACGACGTGGTGCGCCACTACGCCGGCCGGACGCCGGCGCCGGCCGCGGCGGAGACCGGAGCGGCCGCGGCGGCGTAGGCGGTACTGACCGGCGGCCGCACCGGCGGCTCACGTCCCGCCGGTACCCGGTCGTCGAGGCCGGCAGAATCGGCCTTGACCCTCACACCGTGTCAGGGCCGACGGTTGGACGTGCCATGTTCAGTATCGGAGACTTCGCCGGGCTCGGCCGGGTGTCGGTGCGCATGCTGCGCCACTACGACGCGATCGGCCTGCTGCGCCCCGCCGCCGTCGACCCCGCCAGCGGGTACCGCTTCTACACCGCCGACCAGTTGCACCGGCTCAACCGGATCGTCGCGCTCAAGGACCTCGGCTTCACGCTGCACCAGGTGCGGGCGATCGTCGACGACGCGGTCAATGTGGACGAGCTGCGCGGGATGCTGCGCCTGCGGCGGGCCGAGCTCGAGGGCCGGATCAGCGCCGACGCGGCGCGGCTGGCCAGGGTCGAGGCGAGGCTCCGAATGATCGCGAAGGAAGGGCACATGAGCACGGAGGACGTCGTACTCAAGGAGGTCGCCCCGGCGCGGGTGGCCGCACTGGCCGCCACCGCCGCCAGCTACGCCCCCGAGGACATCGGGCCGGCCCTCACGCCGCTGTACCCGGAGCTGTTCCGCCGGCTCGACGCCGCCGGGGTGCGCGGGACCGGTCCCGCGCTCGCGTACTACGAGCCGGCCCCCGGGGAGACCGGGGAGGTCGTGGTGCACGCCGCGATGCCGGTCGGCGTCGACCCGTACGCCGGGTTCGACTTCGCGGTCGTGGACCTGCCGGGGATCCGGTCGGCCGCCACGATCATCCACCGTGGCCCGATGGACGGCGCGGAGCAGACCCTGCAGGTCCTGGCCCGGTGGATCGAGGACAACGGGTACCGGCCGGTCGGGTACGCCCGGGAGGTGTACCTGGACTACCACCCCGACGACGCCGCCAACGGTGTGACCGAGCTGCAGCTCGCCGTCGACCGGGGCTGAGCCGGCGGGTTCCCGCCCGGACCGCCCGGACCGCTTGGTCCGGGCGGGAACCGCGGCGACCGTCATCGGTCGTCCCGCCCTGCGCCTCGATGACCTGATCGGGCGCCGGCCGGGGCGGCCGTCCGCGCCCGGCGTCAGGCGAACAGGCCGTGCAGCCAGGTCCGCCAGGCCTCCTCGGCCTCGCGGCGGTCCACGTCGGCGAAGACGTGGTGCCCCACGGCGAGCGGCATCCCGATCATCGCCCTGCCGTGGAAGCGGTACAGCCCGTCGGCGGTCCGTACGCCCAGGAAGGTCGGGCCGGTGTAGTCCACGACGCCGTCCAGCGGCGGCAGCCCGTCCGGGGTGACCCGCACCGGGTCACCCGGCGCCACGGCACCGGTCAGCCCGAGGTCGCCCAGGAGCACCTGCCACGCCCGCTCCCCTGCCGACCCGGGCGGCCCCTCGGCCAGGACGTACGTGGCGGTTCGGCCGGGGAAGTACGTGAGGTACTGCGCCAGGGTGTGGAAGTACATGTCCCAGCCGTGACTCATGGCCTCGTACTCGGTCTCCCAGTCGTCGCCGGCGAAACCGCTCTGGACGAACCGGAGCACGGTGCTGCCACCCTCGCGCCCCTCGATCAGGTACTCGAACGCCTGCCCCGTGCCGTCGGCGCCGCCGCGAACCTCGAACCGGCGCGGCGGGTCCCACCCGGTCACGACGGACTCGGCGGTGAAGTCGCCGACGGACAGCACCACCTTGCCGCCCTCACCGGGCTCGACCTCGTGCGTCATGAACCACGAGGTGATGCCGGGCCCGGTGGCGATGGCGTCCCACACCTGCTCGGGGGTCGCGTCGAGCGCTATCTCCTTGCGCAGCTCGAATTCCTTGGCCATCTCAGGATTCCTCCGTCTGGTTGTCGGCCGGTTCGGGCCGGACACTGGGATGGACGGCGACGACGACGCGGTGGTACCGCCCGCGTTCGGCGGTCTCGTCGTGGTACTTGCTGACCAGCGCGGTGACGGCGGTCGCGAGCTCCTCGGCGAATGCCGCCCGGTCGGCGGCCGAGGCGAAGCGCACCTCGCCGTCGATCGCGAACGTCGCCACCCGTTTGCGGGCCTTGGCCGCACCGGTAACGAGGGCCCCGACGTCGCGGACCAGCCGGGCGGCGAGCGCGAGCAGCCACCGCGCCGACAGCTGGTCCGGCGAGCGGGCGGGGTCGGGCTGCACGGGGTGCAGCGCGCTCGGTGAGATCACGTAGGACGCCGCCGTGGCGCGCAGCACCCGTTCGGTGCAGTTGCCCTTCCGGCGCTCCTCGACGAGTTCGACCAGGCCGTGCCGCTCGAGCGCCCGGAGGTGGTAGTTCACCTTCTGCCGGGGCAGGCCGACCCGCGCCGCCAGGGCGGTGGCCGAACCGGGCTCGGCCAGCTCGGCCAGCAGCCGGGCCCGTACCGGGTCCAACGAGACCTCAGCCGCGGCCGGATCCTCGATCACCGCAACGTCGTCCATGCCGCAACCGTGTCACCGACAAGATTAATTGTCAAGGATTCCACAATTGTCGGCGCACCGACGCCGGCACCCCCGAGCCTCGGACAGCCGGGCGCCCGAGGAGCCACAGACCAGGCCGGCGGGCGCCCGAGGAGCCACAGACCAGGCCGGCGGGCGCCCGAGGAGCCACAGACAGCGACGAGTCGCAGACAGCAGGGCGCCCTCCCACACGTGGTCGCGTGGGAGGGCGCCTGTCTCGTCAGATCAGCCGGATCGGTCAGTGACCGGCGCCGAGCTGCCCGGCCAGCGTGGCGTGCATCCGGGCGCTCGGCTGGTTCAGACCGACGATCTCGACCCGCTTGCCGCGCGCGGCGTACTTGGCGGCTATCGCGTCGAGCGCCGCCACCGAGGACGCGTCCCAGATGTGGGCGTGGGACAGGTCGACGACGACGCTGTCCGGGTCACCGGCATAGTCGAACCGGCCGACCAGGTCGTTGCTGGAGGCGAAGAACAGCGCGCCGCGTACGGAGTAGATGCGGGTACCGCCCTCGGGGTCCAGGGCGCTGGTCACCTCAACCAGGTGCGCGACCCGGCGGGCGAAGATCACGCTGGCGACGACGACCCCGACGACCACCCCGATGGCCAGGTTGGAGGTGGCCACGACCACGGCGACGGTGGAGACCATGACGACCGTCTCGCCCAGCGGCATCCGCTTGAGGGTGGCCGGCGCGATGCTGTGCCAGTCGAACGTCGACACCGAAACCATGATCATGACGGCGACCAGGGCGGCCATCGGGATCTGCGCCACCACCGGCCCCAGCGCAACGACCAGGATCAGCAGGAACACGCCGGCCAGGAACGTCGACAAACGGGTACGGGCGCCGGACACCTTCACGTTGATCATCGTCTGGCCGATCATGGCGCAGCCGCCCATGCCGCCGAAGAACCCGGTGACGATGTTGGCCACGCCCTGCCCCCAGGACTCGCGGGTCTTGTTGGAGTGGGTGTCGGTGATGTCGTCGACGAGCTTCGCGGTCATCAGCGACTCCATCAGCCCGACGAGGGCGACGCCCAGCGCGTACGGGGCGATGACGCTCAGGGTGTGCCAGGTGTACGGGACGTCGGGCAGCCCGAACGTCGGCAGGCTGGTCGGCAGCGTGCCCTCGTTACCGACCGTCGGCACGGTGAGCCGCGTGCCGACCGTGAACGCGGTCAGCACGACGATTGCGACCAGCGGCGCCGGGACGGCCCGGGTGAGCCGGGGCAGCCCGACGATGATCGCCAGCGCGATGGCGACCAGTGGGTACACCAGGACGGGCACGCCGAGCAGGTGCGGTATCTGGGCGGAGAAGATCAGGATGGCGAGCGCGTTGACGAACCCGACCATGACACTGCGCGGGATGAACCGCATCAGCTTCGCCACGCCCAGCAGCCCCAGGAAGACCTGGAAGACCCCGCCGAGGATGACCGCGGCGACCAGGTGACCGAGCCCATGATCCTTCACCAGTGGCGCGACGACCAGGGCGACCGCGCCGGTCGCCGCCGAGATCATCGCGGGCCGGCCACCGCAGAACGCGATGGTCACCGCCATCGTGAACGAGGCGAACAGGCCGACCCGGGGGTCCACCCCGGCCAGGATCGAGAACGAGATCGCCTCGGGGATCAGCGCCAGCGCCACGACGAGACCGGCGAGGACCTCGGTACGGAGCACGGACGGGGACAGCCACGCGGGCCGCGACAGACGCGGTCCGGAGACCGCGAACAACCTGGAGGACATGCAGCCTTTTTCCACTCCGGGGCGCGCGACGCGCGCACATGATCACACCCACGAACGAGGGCAGGGCGTCGTCGCCCGAGAACACCACACGCCACGAGGGGCACAATTGCCGCATCTCGTCAGCGGATCCTCAGGTTACCCTTCGACCGGAGGAACGTTGACCTCAACCACACGTGATGATCATTACCGGTCGCGGCGGGAACGACCGCCAGCCGGCGCGGACCTTGCCCTACGGCTCCCGTCGCCGCTGGTCGAGGTGCGCGACGACCGGTTGGACCGGCACGGCGTACGGCTGCTGCTCAAGCGCGACGACCTGATCCATCCGGAGCTGCCGGGCAACAAGTGGCGCAAGCTGAAGTACAACCTGGCACGGGCAGCCGAACGGCCGGACCGGCCGCTGCTGACCTTCGGCGGCGCCTGGTCCAACCACATCCGGGCGGTGGCGGCCGCCGGGCACCACTTCGGGTTCGCCACCATCGGGGTGATCCGGGGCGAGGAGCACCTGCCGCTCAACCCGACCCTGGCGTACGCGGTGAGCCGCGGGATGCGGCTGACGTACCTGGACCGCTCCACGTACCGGCGCAAGCACACCCCCGAGGTGGTGGACCGGCTCCGACGCCGGTTCGGCGACGTCTTCCTGCTGCCCGAAGGGGGCAGCAACGACCTAGCGGTCCGCGGCTGCGCGGAGATCCCCGCCGAGATCGCGGAACCGTACGACGTGATCTGCTGCCCCGTCGGGACCGGAGGCACCCTGGCCGGCATCGCGGCCGGGGCTGCGGCCGGCAGCACGTACGGGGTCGCGGCCGGTTCCGCCCGGGTGGCCGCCGACCGGCCGGGGCGCCGTGACACCGGCCCGCGCGCCATCGGGTTCCCGGTCCTCAAGGGCGGCGAGTTCCTGGCCGCCGAGGTCGACCGGCTGCAACACGAGACGTACGGGAGGGGCTCGGGCAACTGGCAGCTGGAGTGCGGCTTCCACTTCGGCGGGTACGCCAAGCGGACCGCCGTACTCGACGGCTTCATCGCCGACTGGGCCGACCGGCACGGCACCGCGCTGGACCGCATCTACGTCGCGAAGATGATGTACGGGACCGTCGAGTTGGCCCGGGCCGGCGCGTTTCCGCCGGACAGCACGGTCGTCGCCGTGGTGACCGGCTGACGGTCCGCACCGGGGGCACCTCCGGCGTCCTCCCTCGGACCTATGGGGCCGGTTACCCCGGCCGGGCATCGTGGAAGTGTCCCTTTCCGCCCACGTACGAGGGGATCCGGCCGTGCCCGAGACGACGATTCCGCCGGCCGTACGCCGGGACGTGCAGATCCTCTGGGACTACCACGATCCGCGACACGACCTGCGCCCCTGTGAGGTCGGCGTCGGGCTGGGCGGTCTCGACCTCGGCGTGCCGGCCGTCGTGGTGGACCTCTTCCACCGCGGGATGTTCCCCCTGGTCGTCTTCACCGGCGGCAACCCGCCCGCCACGGCGCACCGGTTCCCGCGCGGCGAGGCGGTGCACTACGCGGAGTACGCGCTCGCGCATGGGGTGCCGCCGGCGGCGATCCTGCTGGAGACCCGCGCCACCAACACCCTGGAGAACCTCGCGTTCACCCGGGCCGCGCTGGCCGCGCACCGGCTGCGGCCCCGCTCGGTACTGATCGTGTCCCGGCCGTACCAGCGCCGCCGCGCGTACGCCACCTGCCGGAAGGTGTGGCCCGAGGTCGAGGTGCTGTGCGCCGCCCGGCCGGTTCCGCTGGACGACTACGTCGCCGACGTCGGGGACGCGCGCCGGGTCATCGACATGGTCGTCGGGGACACCCAGCGGATCGACCTGTACGCCCGGCTCGGCTACGCGGTCGCGCAGGCGATCCCGGCCGAGGTACGGCGAGCGTACGACCGCCTGGTAGCGGCCGGCTACACCGGCCGGCTGGCCTGAGCTCGGCGGCCGCCACCGCATTGCCGGGCTCAGTTGCCGTCCTCACACCATCGGCGAGCCTGCACCACGGGCGCCGTCCGCTGCGATGATGGGCGCCACCCGGCACGGAGAGGATCGCATGATGCTGCGCTTGGCGGCGCTGTCCGGCGCGCTACCCGACCACCCGGACGCGGTACGCGTCGACGACCGGCAGCTGTCCTGGGAGCAGCTCGCGCGGCGCGCGGCCGCGGTCGCCGCCCGGGTGGCGGGCGCGCCGGCCGTCGCGGTGGACGCCACGCCGACCCTGGAGACCGTCGTGGCGGTCGTGGGCTGCCTGCTCGCCGGGGTGCCCGCCGTTCCGGTACCACCGGACTCCGGGCCCGCCGAACGCGACCACATTCTCACCGACTCCGGCGCCGCGCTGGTACTCGGTGACGACCTCGAGGCGCGCCCGGTCCCGCGGGCCAGCGAACCCGCGACCGGCACCGACGAGACTCCTGCGCTGATCCTGTACACCAGCGGCACCACCGGCGCACCCAAGGGCGTCATGATCGCCCCGGAGGCGATCGCCGCCGATCTCGACGCACTGGCGGCGGCGTGGCAGTGGACCCCGGACGACCTGCTCGTCCACGGGCTGCCGCTGTACCACGTGCACGGCCTCGTCCTCGGTGTCCTCGGCGCGCTGCGGGTCGGGTCCCGGCTGGCGCACACCGGCCGGCCCCGCCCCGACCGGTACGCGGCCGCCGGCGGCAGTGTGTACTTCGGTGTACCGACGGTGTGGTCGCGGGTGTGCGCCGAGCCGACCGCGGCGCGGGCCCTCGCCGGCGCCCGGCTGCTCGTGTCCGGCAGCGCCCCGCTGCCGGTACCCGTCTTCGACCGCCTGCACGCCCTGACCGGCCACCGGCCGGTCGAGCGGTACGGCATGACCGAGACCCTGATCACCGTCAGCGCCCGGGCCGCCGGCGAGCGCCGGCCGGGGTACGTGGGGCGGCCGGTGGACGGGGTCGACACCCGCCTGGTCGGCGAGGACGGGCACCCGGTCCCGCACGACGACACCGCCATCGGCGAACTCCAGGTACGCGGTGCCACGCTGTTCTCCGGCTACCTCAACCGGCCGGACGCGACGGCCGCCGCGTACACCGCCGACGGCTGGTTCCGCACCGGCGACCTCGCCGCGATCGGCGCCGACGGGGTCCACCGCATCGTCGGGCGGGCCAGCACCGACCTGATCAAGAGCGGCGGGTACCGCATCGGCGCCGGCGAGGTGGAGAACCACCTGCTGTCCCACCCGGGCGTACGGGAGGCGGCCGTGGTCGGCGTCGCGCACCCGGACCTGGGGCAGGAGGTCGTGGCGTACGTGGTCGCCGAGGGGGTGAGCGCCGACGCGCTGGTCGAGTTCGTCGCCGCCGGCCTGTCGTGGCACAAGCGCCCGCGCCGGGTTCACCTGGTCGACGCGCTGCCGCGCAACGCCATGGGCAAGGTGCAGAAGGGACTGCTCGGCGGAGGCTGACGCCCGCACCCGGCGGCCGAACGGTCCGCCGGGTGCGGGCGCGACGCCGCTACCCGGCCCCGTACCCGGCCCCGTTTGTCGGTTCTTCCGCAGCCGGAACGATCGTGCCTGTTCCGCTTGAACGGTGGGTGCCCTGCGCTCACCGTGGACATCGACAGGTTCGTGATCCCCACTCGAGAGCGGAGCGAACGATGTTGGTCTTGGGCGTGATCCTGCTGGTACTCGGCCTGATCTTCAAGATATCGATCTTGTGGACGATCGGCGTCATCCTGCTCGTCGTCGGGGCCGTCCTGTTCATCCTCGGCTCGGTCGGCCGCCCGGTCGGCGGCCGGCGCCATTACTGGTAGAGCCGGGCCAGAAAACGGCCGGCTCTCCACCGGCGGAGGCCCCGCCGCGGGAGGTGGCCCGACGACACCGTCGGCCCCGCCCGCGGCGGGGCCTCTCGTCGTCCCACCGGCACCGGCGCGGGGTACGCCCGGCGCTGCGGACCGACCGCTGGGCGCATCACGACAAACGTCGATCTTCTACTCGGTACCCCGACCGCCTAACGTTCACCGCCAAGCGGGACGCTGTCCCCATGACGGACGAACGTGCCTTCCCCGAGGAGCGTGTGATGACCACCCCCGCCGGCGTCGAGGTCACCGGGCCCATCCGCGAGCGTTTCGACGAGGTACTGACGCCCGAGGCGCTGGCCTTCCTCGCCGAGCTGCACCGTACCTTCGACGCGCGCCGCCGCGACCTGCTCGCCAGGCGCGCCGACCGGGCGGCCGAGCTCGCTGCCGGTGGCACCCTGGACTTCCTGGCGGAGACCAAGGACGTCCGGGAGGGCGACTGGCGCGTCGCCGACCCGGCACCCGGCCTCGTGGACCGCCGGGTCGAGATCACCGGCCCGACCGACGCCAAGATGACGATCAACGCACTGAACTCCGGCGCGAAGGTGTGGCTGGCCGACTTCGAGGACGCCAACACCCCGCTGTGGGAGAACGTCGTCTCCGGTCAGCTCAACCTGCGCGACGCGATCGAGCGCACGCTGGAGTTCACCTCCCCGGAAGGCAAGCGGTACGCCCTCTCCGACGGTGAGCTGGCCACGATCGTGGTCCGCCCGCGCGGCTGGCACCTGACCGAGAAGCACATCCTCGTCGACGGCGAGCGGATGTCGGGCAGCCTGGTCGATTTCGGCCTGTACTTCTTCCACTGCGCGAAGCGGCAGCTCGACCGCGGCAGCGGGCCGTACTTCTACCTGCCGAAGATGGAAAGCCACCTCGAGGCGCGGCTGTGGAACGACGTGTTCGTGTTGGCCCAGGATCGGCTCGGCATCCCGCGCGGCACGATCCGCGCGACGGTGCTCATCGAGACGTACCCGGCGGCGTTCGAGATGGAAGAGATCCTGTACGAGCTGCGTGAGCACTCGGCGGGCCTCAACGCCGGCCGCTGGGACTACATCTTCAGCGTCATCAAGAAGTTCCGCACCCGCGGCAAGGATTTCCTGCTGCCCGACCGCAACGCGGTGACGATGACCGCACCGTTCATGCGGGCCTACACCGAGCTGCTGGTGCGTACCTGCCACAAGCGCGGCGCCCACGCGATCGGCGGCATGGCGGCGTTCATCCCCAGCCGCCGCGACCCGCAGGTCAACGAGGCCGCCCTGGAGAAGGTACGCGCCGACAAGACCCGGGAGGCGAACGACGGCTTCGACGGCTCCTGGGTGGCCCACCCCGACCTGGTGCCGGTCTGCCGGGAGGTCTTCGACTCCGTCCTGGGCGACCGCCCCAACCAGCGGGACAGGACCCGCGAGGACGTCTCGGTCACCGCGGCCCAGCTGCTCGACGTCGCCGACACCCCGGGTGAGATGACCGAGGCGGGGCTGCGCAACGCGGTCAGCGTCGGCATCCAGTACCTGGCGGCGTGGCTGCGCGGCACCGGCGCCGTCGCCATCTTCAACCTGATGGAGGACGCCGCGACCGCCGAGATCTCGCGCTCGCAGGTGTGGCAGTGGCTGCACAACGACGTGACCCTCGCCGACTCCCGCGCGAAGGTCACCCGCGAGCTGGTCGACCGGATCGCCGACTCCGAGATCGCCGAGCTCGACGGCGGCCCGGGTGCCTACGCCGACGCGCGGGCGCTGTTCATGGAGGTCGCGGTCGCCGACGACTTCGTCGAGTTCCTCACCCTGCCCGCGTACGAGCGCATGCCCTGACGTACGGGCGCACACCCGGACGTACCAACGCACACCCTGACGGCGTACCTTCTCCTGACGGGAGCCGGCCATGAGCGACATCGACGTCCTCGCCACCGACCTGCGCGCCGTACTGGGCGGCGACCGGGTCGTCAGCGACCGGCAGGAGCTACGCACGTACGAGTGCGACGGGCTGGCCCACTACAAGGTCATCCCGGCCCTCGTGGTGTTCCCGCACACCGCGGCCGAGTGCGCCGCCGTGGTGAAGGCGTGCGCGGACGCGGACGTGCCATTCGTGGCGCGGGGCTCGGGTACCGGCCTGTCCGGCGGTGCCCTGCCCCGCGCCGACGGGGTCCTCGTCGTCACCTCGCAGATGCGGCGCATCATCGAGGTCGCGCCGGACGACGAGCGGGCCGTGGTCGAACCGGGCGTGATCAACCTCCAGGTGACCCGGGCGGCCGCCCCGTACGGGTACTACTACGCGCCCGACCCGTCGAGCCAGCAGATCTGCTCCATCGGCGGGAACGTCGCCGAGAACTCCGGCGGGGCGCACTGCCTCAAGTACGGCTTCACCACCAACCACGTCACCGGCGTCGAGATCGTCACCCCGGACGGCGACCTGGTCGCCCTCGGCGGGCGGGCGCCCGACACCCCCGGCTACGACCTGCTCGGCGCGTTCGTCGGCTCGGAGGGCACACTCGGCATCGCCACCGAGGTGACCGTACGCCTGGTGCGGCTGCCCGAGGTGGTACGCACGCTGCTGGCCGCCTTCGACTCCACCGACGCGGCGGGCGCGGCCACCTCGGCCATCATCGGCGCGGGCGTGGTGCCGGCCGCGATCGAGATGATGGACGCGCTCGCCATCGAGGCGGCCGAGGCGGCCGTGCACTGCGACTACCCATCCGGCGCGGGTGCGGTGCTCATCGTCGAGCTCGACGGCCCGGCCACCGAGGTGGAGGCCCAGTTCGGCCAGGTCGAGCGGCTGTGCCGGGACAGCGGCGCCACCGAGATCCGCCTCGCCCGCGACGACGCGGAGCGGGCGCTGTTCTGGAAGGGCCGCAAGTCCGCGTTCGCCGCGGTCGGCCGGATCAGCCCCGACTACATCGTCCAGGACGGCGTCATCCCGCGGACCGCGCTGCCCGACGTGCTGCGCCGGATGACCGAGATCGCGAACGAGCTCGGCGTACGCGTCGCCAACGTGTTCCACGCCGGTGACGGCAACCTGCACCCCCTCGTCCTGTTCGACGACGCGGTCCCCGGCGCGGCCGAGCGGGCCGAACAGGCCTCCGGCGCGATCCTCGACCTGTGCATCGCCCACGGCGGCTCGATCACCGGTGAGCACGGCGTCGGCGTGGACAAGGCCAAGCACATGCCCCGGATGTACTCCGACGACGACCTCGACACGATGCAGCTGGTCCGGTGCGCCTTCGACCCGCGCGGGCTGTCCAACCCCGGCAAGGTCTTCCCGACCCCGCGGCTGTGCGGCGAGGTACCGGGGCGCCGCAAGGGCACGCACCCGTTGCAGGAGGCCGGCGTGGCGGAGGTGTTCTGATGACAGCCCCGTTCGACGCCCCGGTCCCCTTCGAGGGTCTGGTGCCCGCCACCGGCGCCGACACGATCGCCGGGGTGCCGGCGCGCTGGGTCGCCGCGCCCGCCACGACGCAGGAGGCCGCCGCGATCCTGCGGTCCGCCGCCGCGCACGGCATGGCCGTGGTGGTGCGCGGTGCCGGTACCCGGCAGGACTGGGCCGCTCCCCCGCGCGCGCTGGACCTGATCGTCGACACCGGCCGGCTGACCGGTGTGGTCGAGCACGCGGCCGGCGACCTCATCACCGTCGTGCGGGCCGGTACGCCGCTGTCGGCGCTGGCCGAGGTCCTCGCCCCGGCCGGGCAGCAGCTCGCCCTCGACGCCCCGATCCAGTCCTCGACGGTCGGCGGGACGGTCGCGCTGAACGTCAGTGGGCCGCGCCGGATGCTCTACGGCACCGTCCGCGACCTGCTCATCGGGGTGACCGTGGTACGCGGGGACGGCGTGGTGGCCCGCGCCGGCGGCAAGGTCGTCAAGAACGTCGCCGGGTACGACCTGGGCAAGCTGATCACCGGCTCGTACGGGACGCTGGGCCTGGTCACCGAGTGCGCCTTCCGGCTGCACCCGCTGCCGGCCGCGACCGCGTACGTGTCCCGGGTCGTGGACGGCGTCGACGAGGCCGGACGGCTGGTCGCCGCGGTCCGCGGCGCCCAGGTCGTGCCGAGCGCCCTGGAGGTCGACGCCGGCGCGGGCGGCCGGATCGAGGTGTGCGTCCTGGTCGAGGGCGTACCCGACGGGGTCACCGGGCGCGTGGCGGAGACCCGCCGGCTGCTCGGCGGCGAGGCGACCGTCGCCGGCAGCGCGCCCGCGTGGTGGTCGACGTACCCGTGGGGCGTCGGCGACGTCGGGTGCAAGCTCACCGCCGCGCTGTCGGCGGTACCGGCGCTGCTGGCGGCGGCGCGGACGGCCCGGGACAGGTACGGCGTGCCGCTGCCGGTGCGCGGCTCGGCCGGTACCGGCGTGCTCTACGCCGGCCTGCCCGGCGACGCCGACCCGGACACCGTCGCCGCCGTGCTCGCCGACCTGCGGGCCGCCGCCACCCGCGGGCACGGCCACGCCGTCGTCCTCACCGCCCCGGCGGCCGTCCGCGACCGGGTCGACCCGTGGGGCCCGGTACCCGGCCTGGACCTGATGCGGCGGGTCAAGGCCCAGTTCGACCCCGACGCGCGGTTCGCGCCCGGACGTTTCGTGGGAGGGATCTGACATGTCCGGCGACCAGGTACCCCACGCACCTGTCGGCAACGGCCCGGTCTCCGCCCCGACCGGTACCCGGCCGACGGACCCGCCGCGCGACGTGCTGGGCCTGGTCGGCACCACGCCCGGCGAGCCGGCGTTCGACGACCACCACCCGCCGCGGCTCGACCTCGTCGACGACTGTGTCCACTGTGGCTTCTGCCTGCCCACCTGTCCCACGTACGCCCTGTGGGGCGAGGAGATGGACTCCCCGCGCGGGCGCATCTACCAGATGAAGCAGGGGCTGGAGGGCGAGCCGCTGACCGCCAGCATGGTCGAGCACTTCGACCGGTGCCTGGGCTGCATGGCCTGCGTCACCGCGTGCCCGTCCGGAGTGCGGTACGACCAACTGATCTCCGACACCCGCCAGCAGGTCGAGCGGCGGCACCCGCGCCCGCCGCGTGAACGGGCGCTGCGCGCGGCGATCTTCGCACTCTTCCCGTACCCGAAGCGGCTGCGCCTGCTGCGCGGGCCGCTGCGGGCGTACCGGGCCAGCGGGGTGGCACGCCTGGTCGAGCGGACCGGCCTGCTGAAGCGGATGCCGACCCTCGACTCGATGCAGGCGCTGGCGCCGCGGCTGTCGCGCCCCGAGCGGCTCGCCGAGCGGATCCCGGCGCGGGGCGCGAAGCGGGCCGTGGTCGGCATGCTGACCGGCTGCGTGCAGAGCGCGTTCTTCCCCGGCGTCAACGCCGCGACCGCCCGCGTCCTCGCCGCCGAGGGCTGCGAGGTCGTCGTCCCGCGGACCCAGGGCTGCTGCGGGGCGCTGAGCGTCCATAACGGACGCGAGGCCGAGGCGCAGGCGTTCGCGCGGGCGATCATCGACGCGTTCGAGGTCGCCGGGGTCGACCACGTGGTGGTCAACGCGGCCGGGTGCGGGTCGTCGATGAAGGAGTACGACCGGCTGCTGGCCGACGACCCGGCGTACGCGTCACGCGCGGCGGCGTTCGCCGCCAAGGTCCGCGACCTGTCCGAGATCCTGGTCGAGCTGGGCCCGGTCGCGCCCCGGCACCCGCTGCCGGTGACGGTCGCCTACCACGACGCCTGCCACCTCGGGCACGCCCAGGGCGTACGTGCCCAGCCGCGCGCGCTGCTGCGCGGCATCCCCGAGCTGGAGGTACGCGAGATCGCCGACCCGGAGATCTGCTGCGGCTCCGCCGGCATCTGGAACGTCCTCAATCCCGAACCCGCCCGGCAGCTCGGCGACCGGAAGGCCCGCGCCGTGCTGGACACCGGCGCGCACCTGCTCGTGACGGCGAACCCCGGGTGCCTCATGCAGGTCGCGGCGGCGGTGCGGCGCCTCGGCGGCACGATCGACCTGGCACACACCGC
Source organism: Planosporangium spinosum (assembly GCF_049999945.1). Taxonomy (NCBI): domain Bacteria; kingdom Bacillati; phylum Actinomycetota; class Actinomycetes; order Micromonosporales; family Micromonosporaceae; genus Planosporangium; species Planosporangium spinosum. The sequence continues at coordinate 130,443 of NZ_JBLYUB010000009.1, forward strand.
GCAGGTGCTCGACGCGTCGATCCGCGGCCTGCCGGTCGACGACCTTCGCTAGCCCTCGTTCGGCCGTTCCCCATCCGGTACGGCGCACCTCCCCATAGAGCGCTCCACCTCCGGTAACGCCCCCACCCCCGCTCCACCTCCGGCAACGCCCAACCCCCCGAGGTAACACCGCACCCCCACACCCATCCCCCCAGTGCCGAGGTGATCCCGATGCTCGATCAATACAAGATCATCACTGATCCGATCGCCGACTCGGTGGGCCTGTCCGCGATCGCCGCCGCCCTGGCCCTGGTGACCCTGTTCATCCTGCTCGGCCTGCTCCGCGTGAAGGCGTGGATCGCCGGGCTGGCCGCCCTCGCCGTCGCGCTCGTCGTCGCGGTCGTCGGCTACGGCATGCCCGTCGGGCAGGCCCTGCTGTCGGCCAGCGAGGGCGCCACGTTCGGCTTCTTCCCGATCATGTGGATCGTGCTCAACGCGATCTGGGTCTACAACCTGACGGTCGCCAGCGGGCACTTCGACGTGCTGCGTCGGTCGTTCGAGCGGGTCAGCCCGGACCTGCGGATCCAGGCCATCATCATCGCGTTCTGCTTCGGCGCGCTACTGGAGGCGCTCGCCGGTTTCGGTACCCCGGTCGCGATCACGGTCGTCATGCTGATGGCGCTGGGTTTCCGGCCGATCCACGCCGCGTCGGTCGCGCTGATCGCCAACACCGCGCCGGTTGCGTTCGGCGCCCTCGCCGCCCCGATCACCGCCCTCACGAACACCGCCAGTGGCGCCAGTGACCACCCCGGCCTGACCCTGGACACTCTGGGCGCCATGGTGGGCCGCCAGACGCCGGTCCTGGCGGTCGTCGTGCCGCTGGTCCTGGTCGCCGTCGTCGACGGCCGGCGTGGCGTACGCCAGACCTGGCCGGCCGCGCTCGTCGCCGGCGTGTCGTTCGGGATCGCCCAGTTCGTCGCGGCCAACTACATCTCGGTACCGCTGACCGACATCGTCGCCTCGCTGGTCTCGGCGGCGGCCGTCGTCGCACTGCTGCGGATGTGGCGGCCGGCGGAGTCGCCCGACCTGCGCGCCGCACCGGAGAGCGCGGCGGACGGCGGGGAACCGGCCCGTGCCGTCGACGGGGACACGACGGTGCCGGCCACCACCGGGTCCGGCGCGCCGACGTCCACCCTCGAGGAGGTCGAGGCCCGGCCCCGGGACAGCCGCGCGGACGTCCTGCGTGCGTACGCGCCGTACGCGATCATCATCGTCCTGTTCTCGATCGCCAACCTCGGCCCGGTCAAGGACACCCTGGCGACGTCACCGTGGACGGTGAAGTTCCGCTGGCCCGGGCTGGACGTGCTCACCGCGGCGGGCACGCCACAGCCGTCGATGACGTTCACGCTGAACTGGCTGCCGGCGGCGGGCACGTTGATGATCATCGCCGGGGTCCTCGCCGCGCTCGTGCTGAAGGTACGGCCGGCGGCGGCGCTCAAGGCGTACGTCAACACGTGGGTGTCGTTGCGGCACGCGATCGTGACCGTCATGGCCGTGCTGGCCCTGGCCTACGTGCTCAACCAGTCCGGCCAGACCAGTACCCTCGGCGCGTTCCTCGCCGGTGCCGGCGGGGCCTTCGTGTTCCTGTCGTCGATCCTCGGCTGGATCGGCGTCGCGGTCACCGGCTCCGACACGTCGGCCAACGCGCTGTTCGGCGCGTTGCAGGTGCAGACGGCCACCCGCGCCGGGCTCGACCCGGTGCTGCTCGCCGCGGCCAACTCCTCCGGCGGCGTCATGGGCAAGATGATCAGCCCGCAGAACCTGGCCATCGCGGCGGCGGCGGTCGGCATGGCCGGCCGAGAAGGCGAGATCTTCCGCAAGGTCGTCGGGTGGAGCCTGGTGCTGCTGCTGTTCATGTGCGTCCTGGTGACACTGCAGAGCACGCCGGTCCTGGACTGGATGGTGGTGAAGTAGTCGCCGTACCGGATGCGGGGCGGCGGTCGGGTGGGCACCCGGCCGCCGCTTAGCTTATGCGGCACCATCGCCGCCCAGCGCGGCGGCTACTGCGCCAACCGCGTCTACGACCTGCGGCCCTAACCCGCCACTGCGTGGTGTGGTGGTCGACCGGTCTCGTACTGGAAACGAGCGGCATGCTGCGCGTCTTCGAGAAAGTTGGCTACCGCCTGAGCCCGCTTGTCGTCGCTCACGTAATTCCCCGGGGTTCGGGGTGGGCGAATCCCGTCGGCAAGAAGCCTCAAGGGCATGTTGTGGCACAAGTCACAAACTGCCGACCACGGTGACGCGCGGATACGCATCCTCCCCGCGTCAACACAGCCCTTCCGAAGGGGCTGGCGTGGCCGTGGAGCGATTTACGGCACACCCGCGTACCTCCCCCAAACAGATTGACCCACGGTGAAGCAGGGTGGGCCTCTGAGCGTTGTCGCCGTCGCGGACGCGCGGCTCGCCGAGTCGCCGGCCCGGAAATACCGTGGCCGCATGCCCGAACTGATCCTGCCGACCACCCGGCTGCACGCCGCCTTCCTGGAGTGCCGCGCCGACTGGGGCCCTGGCTTCCACGAGGACGGCTTCGGCATCGGCGCCGACGACGACGTGGACTTACCCGACGGCTTCGCCGCCTGGGTACACAAGCGAACCCGACTGGTCCACCCGGTGGGAACGCCCTGCCCGACCGAGAAGCACGGCTCACCCCGGTGGGTCGTCGAGGACGGCCGGGTCCTCGGAGGCATCGCCCTACGGCACATATACGACGACGACATCGGCCACATCGGCTACGGCATCCGCCCATCCGCGCGCCGCCGCGGCCTGGCCAGTTGGGCACTGGGAGAGATGCTCAAGGAGGCCCGAGCTGCCCTGGACCTGGACCGCGTCCTCATCCCCTGCCTCGCGGACAACCTCGCCTCGGCCCGCACGATCGAACGCAACGGCGGAGTTCTCGAAGGCATCCGCGACACCGAGCACGGTCCCGTTCGACGCTACTGGATCAACCTAGATCGGTGACCTTGACCCACAACGCTCGCCGGGGTGGTCCCGGAACCCGCAGACACGGAAAACCGCTGAGAACCGGTGGGGCCAGTTCTAGCTGGGCGGATTCTGGGGATCGTCGCAACACGGCCAGGCGCCCCGGCCGCAGTCCGGGCAGGCCGGAACCGGGCCGTCAGCGCGGCCGCTGTCGCCGAGGTAACCGAGCTGCTGCGGGCAATACCTCGAACCCGCCGGTGCGCCATCGAGAGGCTCGGCTCGGGTGTGCCAGGTAGCGACTCACGTCCGAGAGCGTACGGGCTACCAGGGCGAACGGCCTTCTACCGGCGGTTTAGGGCTACCCGGGGGCCCGGATTACACCAACGACCTCGTAAGGGGCCCCGGCTGCCAAACCACCCACCCGACAACGAGGACCACCCGATCATTTCCGGTCGCGTGGCGCCCGACTTAAGCCGTAGCAGTCGAAGCGTTCGCGAAAGGATCACCACGGCCGACTCCCGCTTCGGGCATGGACCCGGCACTCCACATTCCACACACCGACCGTCCGCGCTGGACGTGACGTGCGTACCCAGCGTGCGCTGCGCCTCGGCCAGTTGCACCTCGACCGTCCGTGCGTAGTACGTCGTCGCGGCCGTAGCCGGCCCGTCCGAGTACCTCATCGGCACGTCATCCCACTGACCCGCGACGGCGGATCCTCCGGAGCCATCCGGTCGCCACACCGTCCGCAGATCCCCGTGATGCAAGAGGAATAGGTGTTCCCGCGCACTGAGGACAGCTCTTAACCGTTCCGCATGCAGGACACCATCTGCTCTTGACCTTGAACGACAGCAGTCCGGCGAGAAAGCCGAGCAGCGCCGCCAGGATGACTGTCAGCAGATGCCCCATGCTGCCCTCCGTACGGTAGGAAGTACGTCCCCCGGACCACTCGAAATCGCGGGTCGAACGTCACGGACGGCTGCGTGACGTTCGTCGACCCGGTTCTCCGCAACCCGCACGGGGTCACCGCCCGTACTCGTGGTACGGCAGGTTCACCCGCCTGCCCGCACCGCCGAGGCGGTACCCGGTCACACCGGCAGGCACAGCGACACCCGTGTTCGGATGGTGCCGCCGATGCGTCTCGTCAGCACGTACAAATCCGGCAACGTCTCGCGGACCCGGCCGAGCCGTGGGGTCGTATGACCGAGGGTCCTCCCCTGCCGCGCTGATCACCGAGGCCGCGTGCCGACGCGACGGGCAGGGTGCCGGGTACCCGCACTGCACGCACCTGCGGCTTTCGGCGCCGCGATGCCGCCGGTACACATCGACGCTGAGCTTGTGCAGGGCCGAGCCCGTCAAGGTGGAGATCGGCATCCCCATCGCCACTGTTTCCTTCCATGGCTGGTGCTACCGTGTTCGTCGCCCGCACAGCGATCACCCGAATCCCCTCAGGATCAAGCCGTCGCGGATGACTTCAGGAAACCGCGAATCACCGTCCCCGGATACGCTGTCAACGCCAGTGACTCGGTGAAAGCGGTGAAAGATCGTTTAGTGATAGGGGCGCACCATGGCGCACGCACGAAACGGCAACACCAGACTGGCGACCGTCATCTCTCAGGCCGGATGGTCACATGCTCAGGTCGCCCGCGCCTTCGTGCGCGTAGCGCTGGAAAACGATGCCCATGAGTTCACCGGTGTCAGCAGGTCTCATGTTTCGCACTGGGTGGGCGGGTGCAAGCCGTCAGGGCGCGCTCCGGTGATCCTGTGCGAGGCGTTGTCGCGTCGGTTGGGGCGGATCGTCACCCTTGACGAGATCGGCCTTGGCGTCCACTCCACATCGCCATCGAACATGCTGGACTGGGAGATCGATACGCTGGTCGCGCTGACCGACCTCGGGAGAGTCGATGTGGACGTGGAGCGCAGGCGCGTTCTGGCAACCGCCGCCTACTCGGTAGCTGGACTCGCCCTGCCCGGCACGTCATGGTGGGCGAACATGGTCGAACGCGGCGCCGCCCGCAGCGGCACTGACGCAGGAAGCGTCGGTCGCGGGGACTTGGAGGCCGTTCGCGACATGGTGGCGATGTTCTCCCGCGTCGACCAACGTCGTGGTGGTGGCCACGCCCGGACCGCCGTGGTGCAGTACCTGACATCGGACGTGGCCGGCTATCTGCGGGGCAACTACTCCGACGATCGGGTACGCCGTGAGATGTTCTCCGCCGCCAGCGAGCTTGCTTATCTCGCGGGATGGATGGCGTTCGACAACAGCGAGCACAGCATCGCCCAGCACTACTTCACGGTGGCGGTGAAACTCGCCGCCGAAGCCGACAACCCGCCGATGGCTGGTCACGTCCTGCGCGCCATGGCACACCAGGCTATTGACCTGGGTCACGCCACTCAGGCCCTCGACCTTGCGGCCGCGTCCATGAACGGCCAGCGGTACGCATCCGCCAGTCATCGCGAGCGCGCGCTGCTGGGGGTCGTATACGCCCGCTCACTAGCCGCGACGGGACAGAAGCAAGCCGCCGCCGTAGCGTTGCTCCGCGCCGAAGACGCCCTGGCCGCGGCCGAAACGGGTGATGATGAGCCGGCCAGGGTGTTCTTCTTCGGCGAGGCGAGCCTCGCGCATGAAACCGCGTGCACGCTGCGCGATACCGGAGATCTGTCTGGCGCCGTCCGGGAGTTCCGCCGCAGCGTGCGTACCCGCAAGGCGGCGGCGTTCGCCCGGACCCATGCCGTAACGCTCGGCTATCTGGGAGCGGTGCAGGCCCGGCAGGGCAACATTGAAGACGCCTGCGCCACCTGGTCTAGCGCGCTCGATGCAATGGACGGCGTCCGGTCGGGCCGCACCCGGCAGGTTGCCACCGAGATGCGCTCGGTGCTCTCACAGTTCCAACGGCGCGGCATCCGGGCTGTCGCCGACATCGATAGGCGTGCCGCCAGCTACCTCAGCGCAATATCCTGACTCCGCCGTCTCAGCGCAGCTTGCGAGACGGCGCTGAAACGGCGCCCACGGTACGCGGACCGGATCGAGCAACGGGAAAGCGAGAAACGATGACAGGCGAGTCGTTCCAGGTCGTGCCCGTCGCCCACGTGGTCGGTGGGCGGATCGAGCCGACCGACGACTACTGGGGCGGCACCCGCTCCATCATCCGCATCGACGGCACGAGGTTCGGCACCGACGCGACAGTGGGCCTGGACGAGTTCTCGCACCTGGAAGTCGTCTTCCGCTTCCACCTCACCGACCTGGCTGACCTCAATCTCGGGGCCCGACGCCCACGCGACAACCCGGTCTGGCCCGAGGTCGGCATCTTCGGCCACCGCAACATGCGCCGACTCAACTGGCTGGGAGTTTCCCGCTGCCGTTTGATCAAAGTGGACGGTCTCGAGCTGCACGTCGAAGAACTCGACGCCGTGGACGGAACTCCGGTACTCGACATCAAACCATGGTTCCCGGAGTTCGGACCACGCGGAGAGGTCCGGCAGTCGCCGTGGTCGGTCGAGATGCTCGGCCGTTACTTCGCCGCCCCGCCACCAGAGTGACGACGCGGCACGCGACCCGATACGTCATCGGGGTTGCCGCCGGCGGCCCTCCTCGACGCCACATGACGCGTACTCCACGAGGTCCGCGAAACCCGCTGGGTACCGGTCGCCGAGGTCGCGGAGTTGGACACCCCGGCGGAACTCCGCACGCCCGGCGCCGACACCGTACGGTGGGCCGAGAGCCGTCAGTGAACCGACCAGCGTGAGTCGCAACAGACCGAACGGAACGGAAGCGATGTCATGGCGTACCAGGTTGCCGTCTGCGGTCCTCGTCGCTGCACCGAGGCAGACCGGAAAAACGCCTACCGGATCGGTCAACTCCTCGCCGAGGGTGGCGTGGTGATCATCTGTGGTGGCGGGACCGGGGTGATGGCGGCCGTCGCCGCCGGTGCCCGTTCGCGGGACGGCCTTGTCATCGGTGTTCGCCCCAACGACAGTCGCGAAGGCGCCTCTCCGGACCTGTCCGCCACGATCGTGACCAATATGGGCGAAGCGCGGAACGCGATCATCGTATGGAGCGCCGACGCCGTGATCGTGGTAGGCGGGTCGTGGGGCACACTGAGCGAGCTGGCCCTCGCCAAGCGGCGCGGCGACGTACCGGTCATCTCGCTCGGCGGATGGCAGGTACTCGACCACGAGGGTCGACCAGTACCGGGTATCGCCATCGCCGAAAGCCCCGAAGCCGCTGCCGAGCTGGCGCTGACGGGTAGGGATGCCAGCCCATCAATGCCGGAACGAACTCCGCTGGAGTAGTCGTCCGGCTGACTCAGCACGAGGCGCGAGACGGCACGGGAACGGCGCCCGCGGTACGCGGACCGGATCGAGTAACGGGAATATCGAGCAGCGGGAAGAGGGAAGCGTTGACGGTCGCCGAGGTCGCGGAGCTGGACATCCCGGTGGAACTCCCCGCGCCCGTCGCCGACACCGTACGGCGGGCCGAGAGCCGCCGGCGAACCGAGCGGAGTGAGGGGCGGATACGCAGGGACTACGGCACCGGCTCCCGCTCGGAGTTGCCCACGTTGAGCCACTGCACGGCCACGATCCCGGCGAACAGCACGCCGGCGGCTACCGTCAGCCACGGCGGTGGCTCCAACACAGCCGTGAAGGCGTCCCGCCCCACCCCGGCAGTGAGCAGGACGAGCACCACCGCGCTGCCGATTCCGCCGACGGCGACACCGCGCCGCCGCGAGTCGACACGATCGCCGTATCCGGGCCCGACCGCAGTGTCCAGGGCGGTGCTCAAGACGATGACCGCCAGTACGATCACGGCCGCGGTCACCACGATCGCCGGTACTCCGGCAAGGAACGCAACGACGATCGCGGCGTACGGGCCGACGTACGTGGCGGCGATGCCCAGCGCGGCAGCAGCCAGCAGGTGAACGACGGCACGCAGCCCCGTGCCGCCCTCCTGGGACGCCGCGTTCGTCCGTTCGCCCACCGCGCTCGCGGCCGGGTGGCGCCGCAGGAGCTGCCGGCCCAGGAGGACGAGCCCGGCCACGGTGGACACCAGCAGGACGCCGAGGATCACGCTGAAGACCAGCGACTTCCCCGGCGAGATGTAGTCGACCGTCCCGGACCCGTCGCTGAAGGTACAGGTGGCGCGCGGCGGGAAGACGCTCGTTCGTACGGTGACGTCCCCACCGTCGCCGCCTGAACGGTTCGCGCAGGCTCCACCTGGGTCGAACCACGATGGCATGGAGGACTGCACGACCGCCGACCACACCAGACCGCCGGCAAGCCCGAGACCCAGCAGGACCTTGCCCCACCGTAGCGTCGCCCGCGGGCTGAGCCGCGCCGCATACGGTTTCCCGGTCTCCTCACTGTCGATCATGCGGCCATCCTGCCAACCGGGCGCCACCGGACCGATCCCGATCGTCATGATCAGCAGGTCACCAGAACGGTCGCGATTCGCCGGCAGGCTGCCGAGCGGCGACGAAGAGCCGTCCCCGGGCGTCGACCTTCAGACCGAGCGACGGCGTACCGGGGCCGCTGTTGATCACCGTACCCTCGCCGGTGACCAGGTTCGCGCGGTAGATCGCGCCGGTCGCGCGCGAGCCGAAGAAGGCGTACGGCAGCGCGCCGGTCGCGATGCCCTCCGCGCCAAGCTTCCATGATCATGGCGGCGTCGCGGGCCTGTGACACCATAAAGTCTCCCTGATCATGGACGATTCGGAGGCACATGAAACCTCCCCGCGCCGCCGGACGACTAATCCACATGCGACGAGTAACCGGCAGACTGATCCGCCGGGGCGGAATCACCGGCAAACTGAACGGCATGGGAAGAACCGATCGTCCGGAGTGGCGGCGATCCTCGTACGCGGCCGTTCCGGTTCCCGCTACGGCCGCGAGGACCCTGAGAGCCTCGATCGGGGTGACGCTGATCGCGGTGGTGGCCGCGGGAGCACTCGCCTCGTGCGGTCGGAAGACCGATTACGGCGTTCCGACCGAGACCGTTCCGATGGAGCCGATCCGGACGCTGTCGCCTGAGGAGGCGGCGCGCCTCACCAGCCTCCCGTGGACCCTGAGCAGCATCGATCCGAGCGAGATGCTCGTGACCGTGGAGTCGACTCCCGGCGAATGCCGTCGGGTCGAGGGTAGTCAGATCGAGCTGACCGCGACGAGCGTCACCATCGCCGTCCTCGGTGCCCGCGACAAGGGTTGCCGCCACGCGACGGGTCCATCGACACGGTCACGATCGCCCGTCCCGGTCATGGCCGTCTTCGTGGTTCGGCTCCCCGAACCACTCGGCTCACGTTCCCTGCTGCACGCCCCGACGACCGAGCGGCACCGCTCATGACCGCGGGGTGACCAGCAGGGTCTGCATGCCCTGTCCGACGGCACCGTCGCGGTCGGACAGCCGGCTCGCGGCGAGCGCGGCACCGTCGGGGCCGATCGTGGTAGTGGCGTCCAGCAGGACCCACTCCCCGCGCGGTGGGCGGTGCAGGACCACGGTCAGGTCGACGTTGACGAACAGCCACCGGGTCGGGTCGAGATGGGCGCTGATCCCGTTACCCGAGTCGGCCACCATCATGGTCCGGCAGACCGGGCTGGTCTCCTCCCCCGCGACCAGGGGCAGCCGGGGCCGCATCCACGCCGCGGCCGGGCCGGGCGCGGTGAACGAGCCGGACACGAACCGCCACTCCATCGCCTCCATGTACCCCTCGGTGTGGGTACCCGGCCAGATCCCGGACGGGCCGTCGGCCGGCAGTTCCGGCACCTCCCCGGTGGCCGCGCCGACCGGCGCCGGCTCCGCCGTCGCGGCGAGTCGCCAGCCGCGCGCGTGCAGCACCTCCTGGCCGTCGGCCTCGGCCACCCCCTCGACGAGGGTGATCCGCCGGCCCGGGCGGACCGTCCGCACCCGCAGCGTCAGCGGCGCGACCGGTACCGGGCGCAGGATGTCGACGGCGACCCGGACCAGTCGCTGGCCCTCGACCGGCTCGTGCCGTTCGAAGGCCCGGGCGAGCAGCGCCGACGGCGGTCCGGCGTGCTGCGACCGGGCGTCCCAGGGGCCGGCGGTGGCCGGGGTGGCGACGAACGTGTCGCCGCCCGCGGGCTCGTAGAAGGCGTCGTAACCCATAGCCGGCAACATACCGGCCGGCCCCGACATGATCGTGGGGACTTCGCGAGCGCGGCCCACGAAGTCCCCACGATCACGAGAAGGGCGCACGGGTTACGGCACGGTCCACTTCTGGTTCGCGCCGCCGGTGCAGTCCCAGATCTGCAGCCGGGTACCGTTCGCCGAACTGTTCCCGGTCGCGTCGAGGCACTTGTTGGCCTGCGGGTTCACCAGGTCGTGGCCCGCGGTGTAGGTCCACTTCTGTGCGCCGGTGCCGTTGCAGTCGTACAGCTGGATCTGGGCGCCGTTGGCGGTGGAGGCCGAGGTGACGTCCAGGCACTTGCCCAGCGCCCGGATCGTGCCGTCGGAGGCCATCGTCCAGTTCTGCGCGGCGGTGCCGTTGCAGTCGTAGAGCTGGACGGCCGTACCGTTGGCGGGGTTGGCACCGGCGACGTCGACGCACTTGCCGCCGATCCCGGTGATCCGGCCGGTCGCCCCGCTGCCGCCGCCTCCGCCGCCGCCCGAGCCGTCCTGGGCGTACACATGCACGTAGTCGACGACCATCGTCTGCGGGAACGTCGTGCTGCCGTCCGGCGAACCGGGCCAGACGCCGCCGACCGCGACGTTCATGATGATGAAGAACGGGTGATCGAACACCCACGGGTTGCCGTTGGTCTCGGCCGACGTGTGCCGCAGGTACTGCACCCCGTCGACGGACCAGGTGACCGCGCCCGGCACCCAGTCCACGGCGAAGACGTGGAAGTCGTCGGCGAACGGGCGTCCCAGGTTGTAGGTGCCGGTGAGCGGGTTGCCGCCGGAGTACCCGGGCCCGTGCAGGCTGCCGTGCACGGCGTTCGGCTCCTTGCCGACGTTCTCCATGATGTCGATCTCGCCGCTGTTCGGCCAGCCGACGCTGCCGATGTTGTTGCCCAGCATCCAGAACGCCGGCCACAGGCCCTGGCCGCGCGGGATCTTGATGCGGGCCTCGAACCGCCCGTACGCCTGGGTGAACTTGTTGGCCGTGGTCATCCGGGCCGACGTGTACTGGCAGGAGCCGTACCAGCAGCTGTAGCCGGCGGGGTTCTCCTTGCGGGCGGTGATGACGAGGTTGCCGTTGCCGTCGAGCGCGGCGTTGCGGGTGCTGTTGGTGTAGTACTCCAGCTCCTGGTTGCCCCAGCCGCTGCCGCCGGTCTCCAGGTTCCACTTGCTGGCGTCGGGGGCGGCGCCGGCGGGTCCGTTGAAGTCGTCGGCCCAGGTGAGGGCGGCCGCCGCGGGGACGGCGGCAGGGGTGACGGTGGGTGCGCCGGTGCGGGGACCGGCGGCCAGGGCGGTGCCGGTACCGGCCGCGCTCAGGGCCGCGACGGCGGCCAGCGCGACGGCCGCCCGGCGGCCGCGGTACAGGAAGGCGGGCATACGCATGTGCGTTCCCTTCCGGTGTGTGGGGGTGTAGGGGATACGCGGCGGCGGCCCGGCGTTGGACCGCCGCCGCGGTGATGCCCGGGTTACTCAGGTGGTGCCGGTGTGCCTGGGTGGCGCCGATGTCACCGGACGGTGAACGCGGCCGTGGTCTTGCTCGCGAGCAGGTCGCCCGCGGACAGCTGGTACGGGCCGCTCGCCACCCGCGGCACGCCGGCGCCGTTGACGTCGCCCGGGGTCACCGCGAGCCGGGACGCCGGGAACGTGAGGTGGACGGTGCGGGTCTCCCCCGCCTTGAGCGCGACCCGGGTGAACGCGACCAGCCGCTTCGGCGGCGCCAGGACGGCGCTGGTGGGCTGGCTGACGTAGACCGGCACCACGAGGTCACCGGCGCGGGTACCGGTGTTGGCGACGGTCACGTCCACGCCGACGGTGTCCCCGGGGCGTACCTCCGCCCGGTTCACGGTCAGCTTGTCGATCGTGTACGTGGTGTACGACAGGCCGGCACCGAACGCGAACGCCGGGCTGTACCCGGAGTCCGGGCCGCTGTTGGTGCCCGGCAGCTGCTGGTAGTACATGGGCTCGTTGCCGAGGTTCTTCGGCCACGAGACCGGCAGCCGGCCACTCGGGTTCGCCTTGCCGTACAGGATGTCGGCGACCGCGTTGCCACCCTCGGTACCCGGCAGCCACGCCGCCAGCAGCCCGGCGGTGTTCCCTGCCGCGCCGAGGACCAGCGGACGTCCGGCGACGACCACGACGATGACCGGCTTCCCGGTCGCCTGCAGCGAGGCCACGAGGGCCTGCTGGTCGGCCGCCAGTTCGGGGCGCGGCGAGTCGGACACGCCTTCGGCGCCGGGCTTCTCGCCGACGACGACCACGGCCGCGTCGGCGGACTTCGTCTGCTCGACGGCCGCGGCGGCGTCCGGCACGTACGCGACGTCGGTGCCGGCCGGCGCACCGACTTTGAGCCCCTGCGCGATGGTGGTACCGGGAACGGTGACCCCGTCCGGGACACCCTGCCAGCCGATGGTCCAGCCACCGTTCTGGTTGGCCATCGAGTCGGCGCTCGGCCCGGTCACCACGATGCGCCTGGTACCGGTACCGAACGGCAGCACGCCGCCGGAGTTGCGCAGCAGCACCATCGACTCGGTGGCCGCCTTGCGGGCGAGGTCGGCGTCGGCGCCCAGCACCGCGGCGTTGGCCTTCTCCGGGTCGACGTACGGGTGCTCGAACAGGCCGAGCGTGAACTTCAGCCACAGCACCCGGCCGACCGCCTCGTCGAGCCGCTTCTTCGAGATCAGCCCGCGGTTGACCGCCTCCACCGCGGACTTGTGGAAGTCCCGGTCGTCCGGCGGCACCATCGCCACGTCGATGCCGGCGTTGACCGCCGCCGCGATGGCGCCCGGGTAGTCGGTGGCGATGTGGTACGCCTTCTGCAGGGCCAGCACGTCGTTCCAGTCGCTGACCACGACGCCCTTGAAGCGCCACTGATCGCGCAGCACGTCGGTGAGCAGGTAGTGCGAGGCGTGGGCCGGCACACCGTTGATCGCACCGGAGTTCACCATGACGGTCAGCGCGCCCGCGTCGACGGCCGCCTTGTACGGCGGCAGGATCGTGTCCTGCAGGTACCGCATGGACAGGTCGCCGGGCACCCGGTCGTGGCCGTTGCCCGGTTCGGAGTACCCGGCGAAGTGCTTCACCGACGCGGCGACCGTGCGCCCGCTCGCGCCGTTCTGGATGCCGCGTACCGCGCTCGCCGCGTTCTCACCGGCCAGCAGCGGGTCTTCGGAGTACGTCTCGTAGTAGCGGCCCCAGCGCTGGTCCCGGGCGAGGTCGGCGACCGGGGAGAAGTTCCACGTCGCGCCGGTCGCGATGACCGCCTTCTGGGTCGACTCCGAGGCGGCGCCGGTCAGCGCCGGGTCCCAGGTGGCACCCAGGCCGATCTGCTGCGGGAAGTACGTCGCGCCGAGAACGTTGTTGTGCCCGTGCACCGCGTCGACGCCGTACACGATCGGGATGCGCAGCCGGGTGTGCTCCAGCGCGTACTTCTGCACGGTGTTGATCATGATGGCCCAGTCCTTCGGGGTGTTGGACCTGGGCCCCATGCCACCGCCGGACAGGACCGAGCCGGTGGCCTCGTCGGCGAGCACCTGCTTCAGGCAGGACTCGACGAAGTCACCGCCGCTCCAGTTGCAGTCGCCGAGCATGCGGTTGACGGCGATCTGCTCGATCTGGCCGACCTTCTCGTCGAGGGTCATCCGCTTGAGCAGGTCGTTGATCCGCGCTTGGACCGGGGCGTTCGCGCGGAGGTACACCGCGCCGTTGTCAGCGGCGGCCGGCGACGTCACGGTGAAGCCGACACAGGCGCCGGTGATCAGGAGAGCCGTCATCCGCCGCAGCCGGCGTCGGCCGCGCGGGTTGCCTAAGGGCATCACTGACTCCGTTCTCGGGAGGACGGGGTGTGTTCGAGCACGGGTGCGTCTGACGTGGATCGGGTCGGTGGACGGGGTGTGCCGACGGAGCGCTGACCCGCACTGCCGGTCAGCGACCGCGAGAGAGCGCTTCAATCGATGGGACGCTATTCCTTACACTCGATTGCGTCAATATAAGGTTTAAAGAAAGTGCCGAGAGAAGGACGCCGGCGAGTCGGTCGCGGTCAGGCGCCCGAGCGCCCCGCTGATGACCGCCGTCCCGCCGGACGGGTCGCGGCGGCCGGCACCCACCTCTGCAGGCGGTCAGGCGGGAGCGCCGGCGCGCGCGCCGCGCGCCAGGAGGTCGGCGACGGGCAGGGTCGCCGCGCCGAAGGCGACCGCGTCCGGACCGAGCCGGCACAGTTCGATCGCGGCCTGGCGGAACGGGTGCGCCAATGCCTGGGCCGCCGCCGCCTCCCGGATCCTCGGCAGCAGCCGCGCGCCGAGGGCCAGCCCGGCCCATCCGCCGAGCACGATGCGCTCCGGATTGAACAGGTTCACCAGGTTGGCGATGCCGGCTCCCAGGTAGCCGGCGGTCTCATCGAGTACCGTCGCCGCGGTCGCCGAGTGGTCGGCCGCCGCGATCAGGGCGGCCAGCTCCGACTCCTCGTCGGCGCCGCCCCCGTCACCGTCCCGGCCGGCCTGGTCACCACGGCCGGCCTGGTCGCCACGGCCGACCGGACCGACGTGGTCACCGTCGCGGAACGGCACGTCCGCACCGTCCCGGCCGGCGTGGCCACCCTGGTCGGCCAGAGCGGCCTGGCGGTAGCGGTCGAGGACACCCTCGGCCCCCACGTACGCCTCCAGGCAGCCGCGCGCCCCGCACCGGCAGGACCGGCCGGCGTACACGATCGTGGTGTGCCCCCACTCGCCGGCGCTGCTGCTCGTGCCCCGGTAGGTGGCACCGTCGGTCACGATCGCGGCGCCCACCCCGGACCCCACCAGGGCGACGACGACGTGCCGCGCGCCCCGGCCGGCACCGAACCACATCTCGGCCTGGCCGAGCGTCTTCGCGCCGTTGTCGAAGAACAGCGGCAGGTCCGTACCGGCGCGGATGAGCGCCTCGAGCGGCACCGCGTCCCAGCCGACGGTCGGCGCGTGGACCAGCGCCGCCGTGCCCTGCTCGACGGTACCGAAGACGCCGACGCCGGCGCCCAGCACGCGTTCGGGCGCGACGCCGGCCGCGACGACGACCTCGCGCAGCCCGGCGATGACGAGTTCGGCCACTTTCACCGGATCCGGGTGCGCGGAGTCCACCGGGTGGTCGACGGTGGCGAGCGCCTTCATCGACAGGTCGAACAGCTCGGCCTTGATACGGGTCTCGCCGACGTCGACGCCGATCACGTACCCGTAGCCGGGATTGACCGCGAGCAGCACGCGCGGCCGGCCACCGTCCGACTCGACCAGCCCCGCCTCCACGACGAGCCCCTCGTCGATGAGCTCGGCGGTCACGTTGCTGACCGTACCCGCGCTCAGTCCGGTGAGGCGGCTCAGCTCGAGCCGGCTGACCGGGCCGTCCAGGAACAGTTTGGACAGCAGGACGGAGCGATTGGTCCGCCGCACGTCGCGCACGGTCGTCCGCCGGCTGTTCATCATCGGGCTTTCGCGTACGTCAGCACGTCAAAAGTGTAGAGCCATTAATTCAGTACTTGATTTAGTACGTCGCGACCGGACGCCCCGGAGCGGGGGCGGCGCCGGCGGGCGGACGACGCCCGGGTGCGAGAATCGGTGCGGTGTCCGATCCGACCACGGCGTTCATCCGCGCCCAGATCCGCCTCGCGGCGGTGCCGTTCGTCTCCGGAATCCGGCTGTACCAGGCCGCCGAACCGGTCGGCCTGTGGGAACTGGCCGGCGGCGACTACAGCAGTGACCGGCCACCGCCGTTCTGGGCCTTCGCGTGGGCCGGCGGGCAGGCCCTCGCGCGGTACGTCATCGATCACCCCGACACGGTCCGTGGCCGCCGGGTACTCGACCTGGCCTGCGGCAGCGGCATCGTGGCGGTCGCCGCGGCGACCGCCGGGGCCGCGGCGGTCCACGCCGTCGACGTCGACCCCGACGCGGTACGTGCCGTCGCGCGCAACGCCGCCGCCAACGGGGTCACCGTGCGGACCACACTGGGCGACATCCTCGCCGGCGACGCCGGCGACGCCGAGGTGGTACTGGTCGGGGACGCCTTCTACAGCGGGGCCATGGCCGACCGGGTGCTCCGGTTCCTGCGCCGCGCCGCCCGCGACGGCGCGCGGGTACTCGTCGGCGACCCGGACCGGAAGTTCCTGCCGCGCCGACTGTTCCGCCCGCTGCGGGTGTACGACGTACCGACCCGGCCCGCGCTCGAGGACGTACCGGTGAAACGGACGACGATCTGGGAACTGCCGGCACCGGCCGGGCTCAGTGGCCGGCCGGACTCGGCGACCGACCCGGACCAGTCGTCGTCGGCTCAGTAGTCGTCGTCGGCTCAGTAGTCGTCGTCGGCTCAGTAGTCGTCGCCGGCCGGGACCACCCGACTCTGGTCCATCGCGTCGGCGTGGTCCACCTCGAACGGCAGGCGCAGCCGCTCCATGGCGGAGGCGCTGTCGTCGACGGCCATCCGCCACTGCTCGGCGGCGTCGGCCTCCGGTACCTCACTGAACAGCCGATCGGGCACGGCGAAGCGGTTGATCTCGGCCATGGTGGGCTCCACTGCGGTCGGGGGGTGATGCGCCTCGGACCGCCCGGCTCGTCGCGGATCGTCACCGCCCGGATCGGGCGGAACCGCTCAGACCAGCAGTCGAGGGCGCGTTTCACCCTACCCGGTACGGAGAACATCCGGATGAAGGGGCGTGGAACGGCCGCAACCGGTCCCATGACGACGCGCACCATGGGCCGGGCGATCCGGGAAACGGGCCGTCCGGGAGTCGGGTGATCCGCGGGCCGGTCCGGTGCCGTCCACCCCGTGCTGCTCACGATCGGGAGGTACGCCATGGCGCGGAAGGCCAGGACACTGCTCGTCGACTCCCCCGCCGGCGGCGCGCGAGAGGTCGGCAGCCCACGCGGCCGATCCCTCGGCAACTCCGTGCTGGCCGTGCCGCCCGGCCACCTCCCGTCCCGCCTCGCCACGGGTGCCGTGATCCTCAACTCCGGCCTGTCCAAGCGCAACGCCGACGACGCCACCGCCACCATGCTGCACGGGATGGCCGTCGGGACGTACCCGTTCCTGCGCCGGATCCCGCCACGGCAGTTCGTCCGCCTGACGTCGGCCGCGGAGATCGCGCTCGGCGCCGCGCTGCTGCTGCCGGTCGTACCGTCGGTGATCGCCGGTGCCGGCCTGGCGGCGTTCGGCGCCGCGCTGACCGGCCTGTACCTGCGCACGCCCGGGATGCGGCAGGAGGGCAGCCTGCGCCCGACCGAGCAGGGAAACTCACTGGTCAAGGACGTGTGGCTGGTCGGTACCGGCCTGGGGCTCGTGGTCGACTCCCTCACCCGGCCGGCCGCCGGACGCCGGGAGCCAGCGACCTGACCGGATGCCGTGGGCCTACCGGATCTCGGGGTCGGCGCCCGCGCGCGACACGTCGTCGGCGACCACCCGGTCGCGCCCGAGGTTCTTGGCCAGGTACAGGTGGTCGTCGGCGCGCCGCAGCAACGCCGAGTAGTCGTCGTCCGGGCCCATCTCGGTGACCCCGACGCTCGTCGTCACGTACAGCCCCGGACAGACCGTCGACCAGTCGTGCGCCGCGACCGCCCCACGGAGCCGTTCACAGATCTCCCGCGCGGCCGCCCCGTCCACCGGCAGGATCAGCAGGAACTCCTCACCGCCCAGTCGTACCGCGCGCCCGTCCGGGCCGGCGGTGTCGCGCAGCAACTGCGCCACGACGCACAGCACCCGGTCGCCGACGCTGTGTGAGAACCGGTCGTTGATCTGCTTGAAGTGGTCGAGGTCCAGGATCGCGACGCTGGCCGGTCCCCGCTCCGCCGCCGGCGCCTCCAGCAGCGCCGACAGGTCCTCCTCGCACTTGCGCCGGTTCCACAGCCCGGTCAACGGGTCTCGCTCGGCCAGTTGCTGGTACTCGCGGCTGCGCCGGCGCGCGTCCTCGATGTCGAACACCGCCTGCACCACCGACGCCGCCGCCTCGCTCTGCTGGGAACGCAACTGCGACCACTCGCCGTGGAACGTCTCCAGGTACTCGTACGCCGACCGGTAGTCGCCGATGGCGGCGTGACAGGAGGCCAGCTCGCGCAGTGCCCGCGAGCCGATCTCGGCCAGCTTGTTCTGCACGCAGATCTCCCGGCAGGCGGTCAGGCTCTCGATCGCGGCCGCGAAGTCGCCGTTGCGGCGGCGGATCTCGCCCAGCGTCAGCAGGCAGCCCGGGATGCCGCCGGAGTCGGTCTCGGCGGCCCATCCCTCCAGCGCGCGCTGGATGACGGCCGTCGCCCGGTCGGCGTCGCCGGACTCCAGCAGGATCCGGGCGAGCGTGTCGACGGCCGAGGCGTTCAGCGCCAACCCGGTGTCCTCGGCCAGCCGCCGCATCCGCTCGACCAGCTCGACGGCGTCGGCCAGCTCGCCCCGCTCGTACTGCACCCAGGACCAGTTGTTGAGGTTGGCCACCATCAGGACCGGGTGGCCCAGCTGCTCCGCCAGGTCCTGGGCGTTACGGAACGCCTCGACCGAGGTGCCGGCGAGCCGGTACGCGTGCAACTGCATTGCCAGCACGATCGCGTGGTCGACCCGCAGGCACAGCGGGTCGGTGTCGGTCAGCAGCCGCACCGCCTGCTCGGCGTGGTCGGGCGACTCGCCGGTCTCCCCCAGCCGCCACAGCGCCCCGGAGATCACGGCATGGGCGCGGGCGGCGACGACCGGGTCGGTGGTGGACCGCAGCAGCGTCTGCGCGATCCGGGCGCCTTCGGGGGCGCGCCGGGTGCGGTTGTAGAGATCGGCCCGGGCCAGTTGGGCGAGCGCGACGTACCGCTCGGAGCCCCGCGCCGCGGCCAGGTCGGCCAGCCGGTCCGCCCGCTCCAGCAGGCCGTCGTGCCGGTGGTAGGCGCCCGCGATGAGCGCCGTCAGCTCCGCTTCCAGGTCGGCGTCGCCGTCGCCGGCCAGCAACTCCCCAGGGCCGAGCCGGCCGGCCACGGCGCGCGCGTCGGCGCCGACCTCACCGATCTGCGTCTGCCTGGTCATCGGCCGCCTCATGTTCCGCTGCATGCGCCATTCCGGCAGCCTCATCGGCAGCCGCCCGGCCGACCTGAGGGGTTCGGCGGCCCCGGCTCGCGGCGCGGCGGGACCGGATCCACCCGGATGATCGTCCGAGGAGAAGACGATCCTCCCAAGGAGGTGACGGTCGCCGAAAGGTGAAGACGGTTGCCGAAAGGTGAGAGCGGTCGAGGGGACCGGGCGGTCGCCGAGAGGGAAGCCGGCCGTCCACAGCGGAACGGCGCGGCTGTCGGCCGGACGGATCACGGTCGGTCGGCTACGTCGTACCCGGAGCCGGCGCCGTCGTTCCGGGCGCCGGTTCGGTCGTCCCCGGTGCCGGTGCCGTCATCCCCGGTGTCGCGGAGCCGGCCTGCGCCGGGGACGACGGCCCCGGCCGCGACCCGGCCGCCGCGACCGTACACGTCAGGTTCTGCACCCCGTCCGGCGCGCTTCCGCTGCCCACGAAGCCGAACCTGATGGAGTCCTCCGCCGCCGGCGAACCGTTCCACCCTTCGCTGCGGACGGTCACGACCGCCTTGGTCTGGGTGTAGTGGCCGTTCCACATCTGCGTCACGGTCTGGTCGCTCGGGAACGCCCAGGTGACGGTCCATCCGTTGATGGGCGTCGACCCGGTCGTCTGAATCGTCACGCTCGCCTGGAACCCGCTGGGCCACGTACTGGTGACGGTGAACGCGGCGGTGCAGCCGGTGCGCTCGGGTGTTTTCGTGGCCGGGGACCGGTGCGGGGTCGGTGCGGCACCGTGCCGGTCCCCCGGGGCATCGTTGGCGTGCAGCCGCTGGGCCGTGAAGATCGCCAGGGTCGCAATGACCATGGCGGACACCGCCCATACCGCTGCCCGGAGGTCCCCACCCACCAGCCGTCTCGCCGTGCCTGCCGGACGATCCACCTCGGTTCGCCCCTTCCGAACTGGAGCCAAACGCCCGTCGTACTGGGAGCCAAACGCCTGTTGAACCACACCGGTGCCCGCGCCGCGATCGGAACCATCTCTACCTGTCCACGGCCGCACCAAACCTGCGCTGGCCGCCCGCGACCCGGGCGGTGAATCACCCCGCCCGGGTGATGCCGGCGGCTGGGAGCCGATGGGAGTCTTCGCCAATGGACGCGTACCGGACCATTGACGCCTGCCCGGAACGAAGGGACAGAACGACCGGCACCGACGGCCGGACGGCCCCCGGCGTCCCCCTGCCGGGCCGCCCGGGTGCCGTCGGTGTACGAGGAGCATGAACCGGCTGCTGACAGCGCTCGGCCGGCTGCCGGCGGCGACCGTACGGTCGCTGCCCCTGCCGGGCCGGACCAGAATGACCCGGCGTACCTGGGTGGGGCACGGGCGGGCCTACATCGAGGTACGCGGCGTCGACCGGCCCGGCAACGAGGGCTTCGCCGAGTACTTCGAGGAGGGCCTCCGGCGCCTGAAGGGAGTGCACTGGGCCGAGGTCAACGCGGTCCTCGGCCGGGTCGTCGTGGCCTTCGACGGCGGCCAGGTCGGCCTGAGCGACCTGGTCGACACCGTCCAGGCCGTCGAGGACGCCCACGAGCTGCAGACCGAGGGCTTCCCGAAGAACCGCCCGGACCACCCGGCCGACACCGCGCCGCTGCACGAACAGCTCGCCATCATCGCCGGGGACGCCCTCGGACTCGCCATGTCCGCCGTACCGCTGCCGCCGGGCCGCCGTGACTTCGCCGCCGACGTGCTGTCGCTGCTCGCCCTGATTGACGCGACCCCCCGGGTGCGCACCGAGCTGACCGAGCGGTACGGCCGCGCCGCGACCGACCTCACGCTCGGCCTGACGCATGCCCTCGCCCGCGGACTGGCCCCGGGGACGCCCATCGGCCTGCTGACCGACGCGGCGTTCCGCGCGGTCCTGCTCGCCGAGGTCAACGCCCGCCGGGAGGTCTGGCAGCGCCGGGAACCGGAACTACAGCAGCGGTCGGGCGGGCGGACGGCCCCGGTCAAGGTGCCGCCGCGCCCCGGCCCGCCGCCGTCCGGCCCCATCGAGCGCTACGCCGACCGGGCCTCCTTCCTGGCCCTGGCCGGCGCGACGGCCGCGGTCGCCACGACCAGGGACCGGCGCCGGGCACGCACCGTCCTCGCGGTCGTCACCCCCAGGCCGGCCCGGCTGAGCCGGGAGGTGTTCGCCGCCCGCCTCGGCCGCGCGCTCTGCGCGCGCGGCGTCGTCCCGCTCGACGGCGGTGTCCTGCGGCGCCTGGACCGCATCGACACCGTCGTCCTCGACACGCGCGCCCTCACCACCGGCCGCTTCACCATCGGGGAGCTACACGGCGCGGACGCCGACCTGACGCCCGACGACGAGAGCGCCCTGCGCGCCCGGGCGGCGTCGCTGCTGGACCCGGGCGCTCCGGACGCGGTCCGCCGGCGGGACGGGTGGACCCTCGGCCCGCTGAGCAAGGTCGCGCCGAACCGGCGGCGGGCGGTACAGGCCGCGGCGAACCGGCTGCGTACCCCCGGCGGAGTGGCGCTCGGGCTGGTGCACGGCGGGCGGCTCGCCGGCGTACTCGTCGCCGTCCCGGAGCTGGCCCCGAACGCGCAGGACCTGGTGGCGTCCGCCCGGGCGGTCGGCACCCTCGTCGTGGCCGGGGTGGGTAGCGGCCTGGGCGAGGCGTTCGGCGCCGACGAGACCGTGGCCGGAGGTACCCACCTCCCCGGGGAGATCCGCAAGCTGCAGGCCGGCGGCCGGGTCGTCGCGCTGGTGGCCACGGCGGGCAACGCCGCCCTGGTCGCGTCCGACTGCGGGATCGGGGTCCTGACCGGCGAACCACCGGTGCCCTGGGGCGCGAACCTGATCTGCGGCCCCGGCCTCCAGCAGGCGTGCCGGATCCTGGACTCCGTGGTGGCGGCGCGGGCCGTCTCCCGGCGCGGCGCCCTGATCTCCCTGTACGGCTCGGTCGCCGCCGCGCTCCTGGCCCTGTCCGGGCCCGGCGTCGGCCAGGTCGGACGGGCCCGGCTGGCCGGTAACACCGCCGCCATCGTGGGCATGGCGATGGGCGCGTGGACGGCCCGGTCGGTCGACGAACGGCCGGACCCCGTACCGACCGACGAAACCCCGTGGCACGCGCTGGACCTCGACACCGCGCTCGACCGGCTCGACAGCTCACCGGCCGGCCTGACCGAGGCGGAGGCCGAAGCCCGGCTCGCCGAACAGCCGTCGCCCGACGGGCACCGCGAGGGTGGGTTCCTCCGCACCACACTCGACGAACTGGCGAACCCGCTGACCCCGCTGCTGGCGACCGGCGCGGCGATGTCCGCGGCCACCGGCGCGGTCACCGACGCGGCCCTCATCGGTTCGGTCATGGGAGCGAACGCGCTGATCGGCGCGGTGCAGCGGGTCAGCGCCGACCGGGCGCTGCGCCGGTTGGAGCGGAACACGTCGGTACGGGCCCGGGTACGCCGCGACGGCGAGGAGGTCGAGGTACCCGCCGACGAGCTCGTCTCCGGCGATGTCATCACGCTGACCGCCGGCGACGCGGTACCCGCCGACTGCCGCATCCTGGACGCGGCCAACCTGGAGGTGGACGAGGCCACCCTCACCGGCGAGTCCCAGCTGGTGACCAAATCGCCGGCGCCGACGGCCGCCGCGAGCGTCGCCGACCGGCGCAGCATGCTCTACGAGGGCACCATTGTCGCGGCCGGGCAGGCGACCTGCGTGGTGGTGGCCACCGGACCGCTGAGCGAGCTGGGCCGCAGCGGCCGGATCGCCCAGGCCGGCCCGCCGGAGCGCGGGGTACAGGCCCGGCTGATGCGCCTGACCGGCGCGAGCATCCCGCTCGCGCTCGGCTCGGGCGCGGCGCTCGTCCTCGGCGGGCTGCTGCGCGGCCGCCCGCTGCGCACCACCCTCGGTGCCGCGGTCAGCCTCGCGGTGGCCGCCGTACCCGAAGGGCTGCCCCTGGTGGCGACGGTCGGCCAGATCGCGGCCGCGCGGCGGCTGGCGGAGCGCGGGGCGCTCGTGCGCGATCCGTCGACCACCGAGGCGCTCGGCCGGGTCGACGTGCTCTGCTTCGACAAGACGGGCACGCTCACCGAGGGCCGGGTGGGTCTCCAGGTGGTCTCCGACGGGCTCGACGAGAGCCCGGTGGACCGGCTGTCGCCGACCTGCCGCCGGGTCCTCGCCGTCGCGCTGCGCGCCAGCCCCGCCGGGGCGGGCGAGGTGCCGCACCCCACCGACCGGGCCGTCCTGGCCGCCGGTCCGGTGGCCGGGGTGCAACCCGGGGACGGGGTGGGGCGCTGGGACGTCATCGACGACGTGCCGTTCGAACCGGCCCGGGGTTACCACGCCACGCTCGGTGCGACCGGGCACGGCTCGCTGCTGGCGGTGAAGGGCGCCCCGGAGGTCGTCCTGCCGGCGTGTACCCGCTGGCGCCGCGGCGACGACGTCCGGCCGCTGGACCGGTCGGCCGTAGCGTCGATCGAGGCCGAGGTCGAACGGCTGGCCCGGCAGGGCTACCGGGTCCTCGCGGTGGCGCAGCGCACGGTGACCAACGGCCGGCGGATCGAGCCGGGGTTGATCGGCGACCTGGAGTTCCTGGGCCTGCTCGGGCTGGCCGACGCGCCCCGCCCGGAGGCCGCCGCCGCGGTGGCCGATCTGCGCCGGGCCGGTGTCAAGGTCATCATGCTCACCGGGGACCACCCGACCACCGCGGAGGCCATCGCCGTCCAGCTCGACATCCTCAACAGCGACGCGGTGATGACCGGCCCCGAACTCGACGACCTCGACGACGACAAGTTCGCCGAGGTACTGCCCACCATCGCGGTGTTCGCCCGGGTCACGCCCGCGCACAAGGTCCGGATCGTCCAGGCGTTGCAGCGGCAGGGGCACACGGTGGCGATGACCGGTGACGGCGCCAACGACGCCGCGGCCATCCGGCTCGCGGACGTGGGGGTCGCCCTCGGCCAGCGCGGTACCGACGCCGCGCGCGAGTCCGCCGACCTGATCGTCACCGACGACCGGATCGAGACGATCATCCATGCGGTGGTGGAGGGCCGGGCCATGTGGGCATCGGTCCGCGACGCGGTCTCCGTCCTGCTCGGCGGCAACCTCGGCGAGATCGGCTTCACGGTCGGCAGCGGGCTGTTCGCCCCCACCGGCTCCCCGCTCAACGCCCGGCAGTTGCTGTTGGTGAACCTGCTGACCGACCTGCTGCCGTCGCTGGCGCTGGCGGTGCGGCCGCCGTCCAGCCGGACACCCGAGGATCTGCTGCACGAGGGCCCGGAGGCGTCGCTGGGCCGGGCCCTGGCCCAGGACACCGCGGTACGGGCCGTCAGCACCGCCGCCGCGACCGCCGGTGCCTGGTTGGTCGCGCGCGGAACGGGTACCCAGGCCCGGGCGAGCACGGTGGCGCTGGTGACCCTGGTCGGCACGCAACTGGGCCAGACCCTGGTCGCCGGCTGGCGCAGCCCGCTCGTCGTCGGCGCCAGCGCGGTGTCCGCGGCCGCGCTGGGCGCGATGGTCCAGACGCCCGGCGTCAGCCAGTTCTTCGGCTGCCGGCCGATGGGGCCGGTCGGCTGGGCCACCGCGGTGACCGCGAGCGGCATCGGTACCGCCGGTGCCTTCACGGCATCGAAGCTCGCGGAGCGGTTCCGGCCGGACGCGGCCCGGCCCGACGGCGTCGCGTCCGAGGTCGCCGGGTCGCCGGCGGGGCCTGCCCCGGGATCGCCGGCGGAAGCCGGCGCGGGATCTCCGGCGGAAGCCGGCGCGGGATCTCCGGCGGAAGCCGGCGCGGGATCTCCGGCGAGGTACCCGGCGTAACCAGAACCGTCCACACCGGATAATCGACCGAGCCCGGCTCGGCACGGAGAGGGGCAAGCATGACGACCCAGACCACCGGGCCGGCGGCCCGGAAGGCACAGAAGCGCACGACCGCCGCCGTACCCGCCCAGCGCCGCGCCGGCGCGGCGCGGAAGCGGGCGCCGGCGGCGGGCGCCGCGGCCGGTACCGAACCCCGGGAGCGCACGGCGGTCGAGGAACTGCCGGCGCGGAAACGGACCACGGCCCAGAAACGGGCCACGGCAAAGAAACAGGCCACGGCACAGCAGCAGACCGCCGCGCAGAAACGGGCCGCGGCGCAGAAACGGACCGCGGCGCAGAAACGGACCGCGGCCCAGCAGCAGACCGCGCCGCGTAAACGCGCCACCGCGCAGAAGCAGACCGCACCGCCGAAGCGGGCCGCGGCACAGCAGCGGACAGCTCCCCAGAAGCGGGCCACGGCGCAGCAGCGGACAGCTCCCCAGAAGCGGGCCACGGCGCAGCAGCGGCGGGCGGCGCCCAGCCCGGCGCCGCGGGAGGCGGAGCCGAGCCGCGAGATGGTTGCGCAGCAGCGGACATCCGAGTACCGCCGGGCGAGGTCCGCGGCTCCCATGGAGCCACCGCCGGAGCCCATCATCGTGCGGCCGGCGACGGCTGAGGAGGAGCCCAGCCAGGCCGGTGTCGGTGACGGCGGCAACGGTGCCCGGGAGGCGGCACACGGCGGCATCACCGTGCCCCTCGTCGGGGCCCGCATCCCGATGCCCGCACCCACCCATCTGCCGGGTCGCCTGCTCTGGATGGGCGGCCTCGTCGGCGCCGCCGTGATCGGGGTGGTCGAGTGGCCGGTCGCCGCCGTTCTCGCCGCCGGCACCTGGGTGGTCGAGCGGTTCGCGCGCGCGGCCGTCCGCGAGGAGTTCGAACAGCACCCGGAGTACCACGGCTGACGGCACGGACGACACGGCGGTTCGCGGATCTCCCCCCGGTCCGGGGACCCCGCGACGGTGGGGAATCCCGCAGCGGTTCGCGGATACCGCAGTGGTTCGCGGGTCTCGCGGTCGGCGGTGGCCGGCTCTGGCATCGTAGATGGATGACGATCCGGACTCCCCCCGCCGAGGCCGCCTACCTGACCTCGGTGGTCGACCGGCTGCGCGCGGTCCTGGGCGGCGAGCTCGTCGCCGTGTACCCGACCGGTTCGCTGGCGCTCGACGGGTACGTCCCCGGTCGCAGCGACCTCGACCTCATCGCCGTCGTCGACCGACCGCTGCCGGCGTCGGCGCTGCGAACCGTCGCGTCCCGGTTGAGCCACGACGAGCTGCCCTGCCCGGCGGCCGGCCTGGAGTTCGTGCTCTACACCCGGCAGGCGGTCGGCGACGGTGGCGTCGACGCCGGCTACTCGCTCGACCTCAACACCGGTCGGGACCTGCCGCCCAAGATGAGCCTCGACCCGGCGGAGGGCCCGGCCTTCTGGTACCCCATCGACCGCTCCATCACCTACCAGAGCGACACCGCGCTGACCGGCCCGGCACCGCGTACGGTCGTGCGCGCGGCCCCGTTCGAGACGCTGCTGCCGGTGGTCGTCGAGTCGGTGCTGGCGCACGCCGCGGCGGTGGCCGAACACGGTGACAACGCCGTGCTCAACGGCTGCCGCGCCCTGCGGTTCGGCGCCGAGCGGCGGTGGTACGCCAAGCCGGCCGCCGCCCGCTGGACACTCGACGCCGCGCCGCCGTTCCGGGACCTGGTCGAGTCGGCAATCGCCAGTCACGCCGCCGGGCGCAACGGCCACCCGGCGCTGCCCGCGGCGGACGTCACCGCGTTTCTCGGGTACGTGGTGGAGCGGCTCGTCAGGGGCCGAACGGCTTGACCACCATCAGGACGGTGATCACTGCGGTGAGCACGAGGACGAGCGCGCCGGAGCCGGCGACCCTGCCGGCGAGGTTGTCCAGCCGCTCCTTGGCCGCCAGGTCGTCGGCGGTGGCCGTGAGGGTCGGCGGCGGCACGTCGACGTCGGCGGCCGCCCCGCCTTCGGTGCCCGCCCCGGTCGCGGCGCCGGCACCGCGGCCGCCCCCGGGGCCGGGTGCTCCGGCGGCCGGACCGCCGACCGCACCGGCGGCCGTGGGCCGCTCCAGTACCCCCTGGTCGATCATGCCGGCCGCCCGGCGTATCGCCGGCGCGGTGTACCCCGTCGCGATCCCCATGGTGATCACGTACAGCGTCAGCGAAATGATCACCCATGGGGTGCGGAACGAGTACCGGTGGGAAAACGACAGCGCACCGATCCCCAGGCCCGTCACCACCAGCGTGCCGGCCGCGAACACCGCCATGAAGTTGGCCGCGTCCCGGGTGTCGGCGGCGTCGTGGCGCCGGATCGCCCGGTTGCCGAGAAAGGCCGCCACGGCGAACGGCCCCGCGAGCAGTACCGCGCTGAGGACGTGCAGCGTCACCAGGAACGTGTACACGTCTCAACCCTAGGCGCCGTCGGCCCGTCCGGCTCGCGGATGGCGCCCGCCGTTCGCGCGGCCACCAGGCACACCAGGAGGACGCCGCCCACCAGCAGCGCCGCGAGCGGCAGGACCGGGCCGACCGCCGGCCGCCAGTCGCCGCCGAGCGGGTCGAGCGCCGCCCCGAAGCCGACCTGGTAGCGGGTCATGACCGCGGCCAGCGCGTACCCCTGTAGCGGCACGGTCACCCCGGTCACCGCCACCACGACGCCGGTCAGGCGGCCCCGGGCCGCGAGCCGGTCCTCCCCGCCACCGGCCGCCACCGCCAGCAGCACCACTCCGACGGCGGCGGGTAGGGCGTACCGGCCCTGGGAGAACCATCCGTAGCGGGACACGTAGTGCAGGTCCATGGCCACCAGCAGGCCGACGCACGCCACGCCGAGTCCGGCGACGGCCAGCCGGGCGCGGCCGCCGGCGTACCGCAGCGCCCCGCACACCAGCAGTGCCAGCAGCAGGTACCAGGCGACCACGAGCACCGGCGACACCTGGGTCTCGCCGTACCCGAACTGGGCCACCATCTGCTTCAGGCAGAACGGCAGCCGGTGGGTGACCAGGTACGTGAGCTGCTCGGAGCGGGTCATGGGGGTCAGCCGGTACGGCTCCATCGGCGCCGCGACACCGGCGACGAGCGGCCAGGCCATGGCGTAGGCGGTCCCCGCCGCCGCGACGCCGCCGACGACCCGGCGGGTGTCCCGGCGGCGCAGCAGCGCGGCGATCCGGTCCCGGCCGGCCAGCACCACGAACGTACCGACGAGGAGCGCGAGCAGCACCGGACCCAGTTGGCGGACGGTCAGCAGCACGAGGGCACCGGCCCCGGCCAGCCGGATCGCCGCCCGGTCGAGGTCGCCGCCCCCGGCCGTCGCGGCACCGTCGCCAGCCCCGCTCCGGCCGGCCAGCAGCGCCGCGCACGCGGTGGCGACCAGGATCCCCGCGGCGATCTCCAGGCCGTTGGGGTTGACCGCCGAGGCCAGGTCGAGCGCCGTCGGGGTGGCGGTCAGCACCACCGCGGCGGCCAGCAGCCGCCGGCCCGACCGCAGCGCCAGCCACAGGGCGCCGGCCAGTACCGAGGCGGCCAGCAGTGCCGAGACCAGGCGGGCGGCCAGGATGCCGGTGCGGTCGGGGCGCAGCGCGAGCGGCGCGCCGACGGCGGCGTAGTACACCGGGCTGTAGCGGGCGGCGACGGTCGGCAGCAGCGTCGGCGTGCGGTCGTCGGTCCAGCGCTGGCAGCCGGCCGACTTGGGCGGTTCCCACCAGGTGCAGTCGACGCTTGCGCCGACCGGCAGGAGGCTGCGCGGGGCCCGGTACGCCTCGGTCGGCCGGCCCAGCGCGTCGGGTGCCCGGCCGACCGGGGTGAGTTGCCCGGTGGCCACCGCGTACGCCCGTACGATGTGCTGCTTCTCGTCGTAGGTGCCGTTGACCGGCAACGCCAGCGACCAGGCCGCGATCATCGCGAAGAACGCCACGAAGCACAGCGCCCAACAGGCGGGCGACCCAGCCGTCACGCGGCGCAACCGGTACCCCACGACTATTCTCCCGCTAGTGATCATTGATTTGTCGCACGAAATCGTCGCCGGCATGACGACCTACCCCGGTATGGCTCCGCCGGAGGTGCGGGTCACGATCTCGCGGGACGAGTCCGCCGCCCGGCTCGGCACCGGCGTGTCGTTCGAGATCGGGGCCATGACCCTCGTCGGCAACACCGGCACGTACCTCGATTCGCCGTACCATTTCCACCCCGACCGCGCCGACCTCGCACACCTGCCGCTGGAACGGCTGGTCAATGTACCCGCCGTGGTGGTGTCCGCGTTCGGCGAGTCCGAGGTGACCGCCGCCCACCTCGGCGATCCGGCGGCGCTGTGGGGCCGGGCGGTCCTCGTGTACACCGGCTGGGCGCGGTACTGGGGGACCCCGCGCTACCTGGAGCCGGACTGCCCGCACCTGACCGCCGACGCGGTGGAGGTGCTGATCAACGCCAACGTCGCGCTGGTCGGGATCGACTCGCTGAACATCGACGACCCGCGGGACCCGTACCGTCCGGCGCACCACGGACTGCTCGGCGCGGACATCCCGGTCATCGAGCACCTGACGAACCTGGACCGGGTGCCCGCCGAGGGTGCCCGGCTGACCGCCCTGCCGGCGCCGGTACGCGGGATGGCCTCGTTCCCGGTACGCGTGGTGGCCACGTACGGGTCCTGACCCGGGCATCCCGGTGCCGCGCCGCTACCCGGTACGAACAGCGGACCTCCGGAGAGCGGTCCACCTCATTACACTCCGTCCGATGCGTACGATCACCACCAGCAGCCCGGATGGCACCGAGTGGAAGGTGCGCGTCGTGTGGCAGCCGCGCTGGCGGGCGCTCGCCCGGCGGTTCGGCGGCTGGCGCCGGAACCGCCGTAAGGGCGGCGTCGACATCGGCGGCTTGGACGTTCCCACCGGCGGAGGCGGGGGCGGCGGAGACGGTTTCCTGGGCGGTCTCGCCGACGACATCCTGGTCGCCATCGCCGTCATCGTGTTCCTCATCGTGGTCGGTGCCCTGTTCTGGTGGGTCCTCCTGCCGCTGCTGCTGTTGGTCGTCGACCTGGTCGTGGTGATCCTCCTGCTCGCCGTCGCCATCCCGGCCCGGGTACTGTTCCGCCGGCCGTGGACGGTCGAGGCGGCGAGGTCGGTCCCGGACGGCGGCGAGGAGTACTTCGCCACCGAGGTCGTCGGCTGGCGCCACGCGCTGGGTACCCGGGACGAGATCGCCGAGAAGCTCCGGATGGGCTACCCCGCGCCGGTCACCGGCGCCCTGGCCCGGCGACGCTAGTGCGCAGTTTGTCCCGCGAGAGAGGACACCGCCCGTGACGTCACCGGCAGAGTGGCCGGCATGGGCCACCGAGGAGATCAGCCTCGCCGAGCCGGCGGCTGACTGGCCCGCCCGCGGGGCGGAGGAGGTCGAGCGGCTCGCCCGTTCGCTGCACGGACTGCTGGTCGCCGGCCCGGAACACGTCGGGTCCACCGCCGTGCCGGGCCTCGCCGCGAAGCCGATCCTCGACCTGATGGCCGGAGTG
Source organism: Planosporangium spinosum (assembly GCF_049999945.1). NCBI lineage: Bacteria > Bacillati > Actinomycetota > Actinomycetes > Micromonosporales > Micromonosporaceae > Planosporangium > Planosporangium spinosum. Next base: position 160,873 of record NZ_JBLYUB010000009.1, read on the forward strand.
GCCTCGTTGGACGACGCCGGCCCGGTCGAGCCGCTGCTCGCACCCGAGGGCTGGCACCCGGTACCCCCGGACCTCGACGGGCGACCGTGGCGGCGCTTCTTCGTCAAGGTCGCGCACGGGCACCGGGTGGCCCATCTTCACCTCATGGAACCGACGAACCGGCGCTGGCATGACCAGCTCGTCTTCCGCGACGCGCTGCGGGCCGACCCGGCGCTGCGGGCCGAGTACGCGGCGCTGAAGCGCGCACTGACCGAGCGGTTCCGGCACGACCGCGAGGCCTACACCGAGGCGAAGGCGGCGTTCGTGACCGGGGTCCTCGCCGCCCGCCCCGCGTGACCGTCGTCAGCCCAGTCCCCAGAACAGCCCGATGTGGTACGCCGCGCAGACGCCCTTGTCCAGCGAGTACGTGCCGGCGTGGCCGCACTGCTCGGCGGCCGGGGCGACCGGCTGACCGTGCGGCATCCCGGTGATCTGGTACGTCTCGACCACCGGCCGTCCGGAGCCGTCGGCGTACACCCGGTGCGGGTAGCCGGCGACGGTGTCGGAGACGTCCGGCGCCTGGTCGGCACCGCTCGCATCGGTCCACTGCTCCACCAGTTCGGTGAGGTTGGCCGGCACCACGGTCGTGTCGGACGTACCGTGCCAGATCGAGACCGGCGGCCTCGGCCCTCGGTACGGCGACGCGGCCCGCGCCAGGTCGCCCCACGCCTGCGGGGTGCGGTTCACGCCCGGGTTCATGCAGGTGTACGCCTGGATCATCGTGGTCGCGCACCGGAACGGCAGGCCGGCGACGACGCCGCCGCCGGCGAAGACGTCCGGGTACGCGGCGAGCATGACGGCGGTCATCGCGCCGCCGGCCGACAGTCCGGTGACGTACACCCGTCGGGCGTCGCCGCGGTACTCGGTGAGCATCCGGTCGACCATCTGCGTGACCGACAGCGCCTCACCCTGACCGCGGCCGGCCTTCGCCGGGTCGTACCAGCTGAAGCAGCCGCCGAACGGCTTCTGCGGCAGCAGCAGCGCGAAGTGCCACCGGTCGGCCAGTTGCAGCCAGCCGGTCTCGTCGCCGTACTGGCGGGCGTTCTGGGTGCAGCCGTGCATCGCCACGACCAGCGGCGCACCGGCGGGCAGGCCGGCGGGCGCGTACCGGAACATCTGCAGCGCCCCGGGGTTGGAGCCGAAGCCGGTCTCCTCGGTCGGGGTGCCGGCGTACGACGGCCGGGCGGTCACGGTCAGGGTGGCCACCACGCACAGCGCGACGGCAGCGACGAGGCTGAGGCATTGGCTCCTGAGGCGTTGACTCCTGAGGACGTGACGCTTGAGGACATGACGTTTGAGGACATGACGTCGCGACATGGGCGACCTCCCACGGACATGGGCAACCGTGGGCGAAGCGTAGGTCCGGGCGGCGGATGGTCGGTATGTCCGCGCCCGCAATTTTGAAACCGATCGATATGTTTGCCGCCGCCACCCGACCATGGTCCATCATGGACGCGATTTGGCACGTAATATGCTTCCCCATCACTCCCTTCGCCGCCTATGTTAGGGAACGATGGGTAACGAAATGTACTCGGTCGAGCAGGTGGCCGACCTGCTCGACCTGCATGTCCGCACCGTGCGCGGCTACATCCGTACCGGCCGACTCAGGGCGGTACGGATCGGCAAGCAGTACCGGGTCGCCCGCGCCGACCTCGACGCGCTGATCGGGGGACCGCGGCCGGCACCGGCCCGATCCGCCGGTGCTTCCCCGGTCGAGGTGTCGAGCATCGTGCGGATAGCCGGCGTCGACCGGGCCGCGTCCGACCGGCTCGGCACGCTCGTCCTGGCCGCGGCGAACACCGCCCCCGACCCCGCGCACCCGCTGCGCGTCCAGACCGTCCACGACGAGGAACGCAACCGCATGACGATCGTGATCCTGGGCGACGCCGTCCCCACCGCCGACCTGCTGCGCCTGGTCGACGCCGTACTCGACGGCGACAACGGCCTGCTCACCCGGGAGGTCGACGGTGCCTGACGCGATACAGGAGCGGGCCGGGGTGATGGTGCTGGTGTGCGACCCGGACGGCCCGCCGGTGGCCACCGAGCAGGACGCGCTGGACCTCATCGGCGCGGCGTTCCTCGGCGCCGTGGTGGTGGCGGTGCCCGCGAGCCGATTGGATGAGCGGTTCTTCTCCCTGGGTACCCGCTTCGCCGGCGAGGTCATGCAGAAGTTCGTCAACTACCGGCTGCGGCTGGCCGTCGTCGGCGACATCTCCCGGCACCTCGCGGCGAGTCCGGCCCTGCGCGCCCTCGTCCACGAGTCGAACCACGCCGACCACGTGTGGTTCGTCCCCGACCTCGACGCGCTCGACGACCGACTGCGCCGCACCACCTGACCGACCTGGACAGTGAGGACGGTCCGACGCCGTTCCAATCTTGGAAGTTTCGGCACCAACATTGGTGCCGAAACTTCCAAGATCTCGGGAGAAGTAGGACTGCCACCCGCAGGATGGCCCGGCGGGCGGCGGTCACCGCGGGCAGACCACACGACCGCGCGGTCCGCCCGCGTCCGGAACTACCCGGCCATCCCCGCCGCGCGCAGGATCTGCTCGGCCACGACCGCCGCCCCCTTCTCCCCGATCAGGATCGAGTAGTGGTTGGTGTCCGGCACCGCCACCGCCGGGACCTCCAACCCGGCGACCCGCTGCGCGGTGTAGAGCGGGTTCGGGTCGTCGAGCATGCCCCGCTCGGCGTACAGCAGCACGCCGGGTACCGGCAGCTCGTGGATCGCGGCGAGGGTCTCGGAGTCGACGAGCACCTGGGCGCCGTCGGTCCGGATCGCGTCGACGACGCACGACGACCGGTACGGGCCGTCGCCGGCGGGATCGACCTGGACGAGGTCGTGCTGGATGTACGCCTCGACCTCCGGCGTCCAGTCTCCCGCGAACGCCGGATGCTCCTGCCAGAACCTCCGGTACGCGTCCCGGTCCGGGAACGTCATGTCCAGGCGGGCCACGGCCGGCCCGAGGACCGCCGCGAGGACCGCGTCGATGTCGGTGCCGGCCGGTACCGGGAACGTCAACCCGCCGTCGACCAGGACGACCCCGCTCACCCGCCCGGGGTGGCGGGTCGCGGCCACCGCCGCCACGAACGCGCCCATCGAGTGTCCGACCAGGACCGCCCGGCCGGCGCCGACCGCGTCCAGACTGAGCCCATCGAGGACCGCGACCAGGTCGTCGGCGTGGCGGGTGATGCCGTACGGGCCGGGCGCCCCGCTGCTGCCGGCCCGGCCGCGCAGGTCGGGGGCGACCAGCGTGACCCGGCCGGCGAGCTGCCGCGCCACCCGCCCCCAGGACAGGCCGTTGGCGGTGATGCCGTGCGCGGCCACCACGACCGGCGCGTCGGCCGCCTCGGCCGGCCATACGTGGACGAGCAGGTCTCCGATCCGGTTCGAGGTCATCACGCGCGCCTCCAGCGTCGGCTCAGCCCGGCGATCCCGCCGGGCAGGAAGTAGACCACGGCCACGAACAGCGCACCGAGGATGAACTGTGGCTCCGACAGCGGCAGCCGGACCGCCTTCGGCAGGCCCGCCACCGCGTCGGAGCCGGCGACGGCCGCCAGCCGCTGGTCGAGGTAGGTGTACAGGATGCCGCCGAGCAGCGCGCCCCAGCGGGTACCGGCGCCGCCGAGCACGGTCATCACCAGCAGCCCGACCGTGAACGACGACGTGGTGATCTGCGGGGTGGAGCCGCCCAGCAGGAGCAGGTGGACGACACCGCCTCCGGTCGCCAGGAACGCCGACAGCACGTACGACAGCAGCCGGAACCGGTACGGCGACAGGCCCAGGACGGTGACCCGGCGCTCGTTGTCGCCGATGGCCCGCCACACCCGCCCGGGCTCGGACTCCACCGACCAGCGGACCACGAGCACGACGACGACCAGGTACGCCAGCGCCAGCCAGTACAGGTTGACGGTGTTGGCCACCCCGGCGAAGGCGGCGGGCGTGTCGGCGAGCGACAGTCCCTCCTCCCCGCCGGTGACGTGCGCGCTCATCACCAGGATCGAGCCGACCTGCGCGAACGCCAGGGTCACCATCGCGAACGCGATGCCCTTCACCCGCAGCGCCACCGCGCCGAGCAGCGCCGGCAGCAGCAGGCCGACCCCGGCCGTGGCGGCGAGCGCCGGCCCCCAGCCCCAGTGCAGCTTGGTCACCGCGATGTTGGTGGTGTAGCTGCCCGCGGCGACGTACAGGGCGTGACCGAACGACAGCAGTCCGGTGTGGCCGTAGAGCAGGTCGTAGGTGACCGCGAACCCGGCGAACAGCAGGCACAGCGCGAGCAGTTGCAGCGAGCCGGGGGTGTTCAGCCCGCCGGGCAGCACGCCGGGCAGCGGCAGCGTCGTGTACGGCACCGCGACCAGAACCACCAGGACGGCCAGCGGCCACCATCGCGTGACGAGGGACCTCATGCCGCCGCCTTCCCGCTCAGCCCGCCCGGACGGACCAGCAGCACCACGGCGAGCAGCAGCACCACGGACGCCTCGCCGACCCCGGCGGCGGCGTAGTAGTTGGCGAACTGCTGCACCAGGCCGACCAGGACGGCGGCGAGCGCGCAGCCGGTGATCGAGCCCATGCCGCCGATCACCACGACGATGAACGCGAAGATGAGCAGTGACCCGCCGAGGCCGGGGGTGATGCTGCCGAAGTACATGGCCGCCAGCGCCCCCGCGAGGGCCGCCACGGCGCCGCCGATCGCGAAGACCAGCGTGAACGCCTTGCGGACGTCGATGCCGAGCGCGGTGACCATCGTGCGGTCCTCCACCCCGGCCCGGACCACCAGGCCGTACCGGGTGCGCCGCAGGAACGCCAGCAGCAGCGCGAAGACCGCGATGGCGGCGCCGATCAGCAGGAACCGGTCGTTGGGCACGGCCGCGCCGAGTACCCGGGTCGTCGCCGCCGTCCAGCCGGGTTTGGTGAACGTCAGCGGGTCGGCGCCCCAGCCCGCCTGCAACAGCGCGACCCCGGCGGCCGACAGCCCGACGGTCACCAGGACCTGCTGGATGGGCCGGGCGTACAGCGGGCGGATGAGCGCCAGTTCGACGGCGACCGCGAGGACGGTACCGGCGGCCACGCCGACCGCCACGGCGAGCGGGAACGGCCAGTGCCCGGCCGCCCACCAGGTCGCGTACGCGCCGACGCCCAGGAAGAGGCCGTGCGCGAAGTTGAGCACGTCGGCCAGGCCGAAGATGAGCGACAGCCCGGAGGCGATGAGGAAGTACAGCGCGCCCAGGCCGAGCCCGGTCAGCGCCAACAGGACCAGCGTGCTCACGCGCGGCTCACCCCCAACAGCTCCGGCAGCCGGTCCGGTTCGTCCGACAGCGCCCCGGCGTAGGCGACCCGCCCCTCGGCGATCAGGACCGCCCGGTCGGTCAGCCGGCGTACCAGCGCCAGGTTCTGCTCGACCAGCAGGATCGGTACCGTCGCCGCGGCGCGTTCCAGCACGTCGGCCACCTCCGTGACGATCTTCGGCGCGAGCCCCTTGGTCGGCTCGTCGACCAGCAGCATCCGGTTGTCGTTGAGCAGGGTCCGGCCGATGGCGACCATCTGCTGCTGGCCGCCCGACAGCGTGCCGGCCGGCTGACCAGCGCGGGTACGCAGCTCCGGGAACAGCTCGTACACCAGGTCGTAGCGGGGGCTGCGGTCCCGCTCGGCCAGCCGCAGGTTCTCGGCGACGGTCAGCCCGGCGAACACCCCGCGATCCTCGGGCGCGTACCCGATCCCGCGCCGCACGATCTCGTACGGGCGCCGGCCGGCGAGGTCGGCGCCGTCGAACACGACCGTGCCGGTCCGCGCGACGAGCCCGAGGATCGCCTTCAGGGTCGTGGTCTTGCCGGCCCCGTTGCGCCCGAGCAGCGCGGTCACCCCGGAGCCGGGCACGGTGAAGCTCACACCCTGGAGGATGTGCGAGTCACCGATGCGTACGTGCAGGTCGTCCACGGTCAACAGGTCCATCAGAGCGGCTCCCCCAGGTACGCGTCCCGCACGGTCGGGTCCGCCATGATCTTGTCCGGGGTGTCGATGGCGAGCAGCGCGCCGTGGTGCATCACGGCGACCCGGTCGGCCAGGTCGAGCAGCACGTGCATGTGGTGCTCCACCATGAGGATGGTCCGGTCCAGGGACCTGATGACCTCGGTCAGCGCCGGTACGTCGGCGGCGCCCAGCCCGGCCATCGGCTCGTCGAGCAGGATCACCCGCGGGTCGGTGGCGAGCAGGATGGCCAGCTCCAGCTTGCGCTTGTCGCCGTGGGACAGGGACCCGGCGATCTCGGTCGCCCGGTCGGCGAGCCCGACCCGCTCCAGGGCCTCCGTCGCGGTAGCGAGCGCCGCGGTGTCCGCGGTCGCCCGCCGCCACAGCCGCAGGCACGGACCACGCCTGGCCGCGGCGGCGAGCCGGACGTTCTCGGCGACCGTCAGCGAGGCGAACACGCTGGAGGTCTGGAAGGTACGTCCGAGCCCGCGCCGGGCCCGCCGTTGCGGCGACTCGCGGGTGATGTCGGCCCCGTCGAGCCGGATGCTTCCGCCGCTGGCCGGCAGGAGGCCGGAGACCAGGTTGAACAGCGACGTCTTGCCCGCGCCGTTGGGGCCGATCACCGCGACGAACTCCCCCTCGGCGACGGAGAACGTCACGTCCGACACGATCCGCGCCCCGCCCGCGTGCCAGGACAGGCCGTCGACGGCGAGCACCTCCGCCATCACCGAACCCCGGCCGTCACTTCTTGGCCGCGACCGGCGGCGCGACCGCCTCCGGGTCGAGCTTCTTGACCAGCTCCGCCTTGGGCGTGGCGCCGCCGGTGAGCCTGGCGACGAACATCGGCTGGAGCAGCGCGTGGTCCTGCGCGCGGACGGTCAGCTTCCCCTTGGCGCCGTCGAAGCTCCAACCTTCCAGGGCCTTCACCATCGCGTCGGCGTCGTCACCGGCGCCCGCCGCGTGCACGATCATCTGGGCGGCGGTGAAGCCGTCCACGGTGAACAGGTCGACCGTGCCGCCGGCCTTGGTGACCCGCTCGGTCATCGCCTTCTCCGCGTCGGTGCCGCCGGCCCCGGCGAAGTAGTGCGACAGGAAGCTGATCTTCTCGCCGACCGGCCCGTACGACGGCCAGGTGGCGGCGATGTCCAGGCCGGTGACGACCGTGGTGACGCCGAAGACACCCTGCTGGCCGAGCGCGGTCCACATCGCCTGCGCGGTGGTACCGGCCCAGGCCACGAACAGCAGGTCGGGCTTGGCGTCGTGGGCCTTGGTGGCGAACGGGGTGAAGTCGGTGGTGCTGGCCGGCACCATGATCTGGTCGACGGCCGCCCCGGCGCCGCCCAGGACCGACTTGACGGCGGCCACGTTGGCCTGCCCGAACGCGCTGTCCTGGGCGAAGACCGCGACCTTCTTGCCGGTGACGTCGCCGACGGCCGCGGCGGCGGTACGGATGTCCTGCCAGGTCTGGCGGCCGGAGCGGAACGTGTAGTGCCCGGCGCCGGTGACCGCGTCGGTGGCCGCCGGCCCCGACACGTTCAGCACCTTGTTCTGCTCGGCCAGCGACGCGACCTGGACGGCCACGCCGGACGCGGTCGAACCCGCGATGATCTTGTATCCCTTGCCGATGAGGTCCTTCGCCCCGGCCACCGCCTTGGACGGGTCGCCGGCGTCGTCGACCTCGGTGACCTCGACGGTCCGCTTGCCGACCTTGCCCGAGCCCTTGGTCGCGTAGTCCAGGCCGGCCGTGAACCCTTCGAGGTACTCCTTGCCGTACGAGGCGAGCGCACCCGACTTCGAGTAGACCAGCCCGACCTTCACCGGCGTGTCCGTGCCCCCGTCGCCGGTGGCCGCCTGCTGCGGGCTACCGCATGCCGTGGCGCCGGCTGACAGGACGGCCGACATGGCCAGTCCGACCGCGAGACGTGTCTGCCGCATGGCCGCCTCATCCCCTTTATGGCCTCAGGTCACTGTGTTCTCGGCACACAATGTTTCGGCCAGGTTAAGGAGCGACCGTGACGCTCGATACGTACGCCGCCACCACAGTTGCGGGGGCGGGCATGTGGGCCGCACCCACGCCCACGGGTGACCGGGTGACCCGGGTGCGCGACCGTGCTCAGTGGCCGCGCGGCTCAACCGTGGTCGTGCAGCCGGTACAGGCGCAGCGCCAACTGGAGGTCGAGCGCCCGCTCCGGGCGCTGCCAGTCGGCGCCGAGCAGGTTGGTCAGCCGACCCAGCCGCTGGGTGACCGTGTTGACGTGGACGTGCAGCACCTCGGCGGCCCGCGCCGGGCTGGCCCCGACGCCGAAGTACGCCTCCATGGTCTGGCGCAGCACGGTGCCGTGCCGGGCGTCGTAGTCGAGGACCGGCCCGAGTGCGGCCCGCGCGTAGCGCGCGATGTCCCGCTCGCCGGAGCCGAGCAGCAGCCCCACGAAGCCGAGGTCGGCGCCGCTCGCGCCGTCGCCGGTCCGGCCGAGCGCGACCAACGCGGCGGCGCAGCGGTCGGCTTCGGCGTACGCGTCGGCCACCGCACCGGGTCCGTGTACCGGGCCGGCGGCGCCGACGGTGACCGGTACGCCGACCGCGCCGCGTAGCTCGCGCGCCAACTGGCGGGCCAGCTCACCCGGGTCGGAGCCGGGTACCAGCAGGACGCCGGCGCCGTCGCGGTAGGCGGCCAGGCCGCCCCGGTGCGCCGCCTGCCCGGCCGCCCAGGCGGTGATCCGCTGGCGCAGCTCGGCGGGGCCGCGCAGGACCAGCACGGCGTGCACCTCGTCGAGGTCGACGCCGAAGCGGCGGGCCCGTTCGCGCACCATCTCCAGGTCCTCGACCGGGCGCGAGACCAGGTCGTCCAGCAGCTCGCCGCGTACCCGGCTCTCGGCCTCGGCGAGGCTGCGCCGCGACAGCAGCAACAGCGCCGTCACGACCGCGGCCCGCTCCAGGATGCGCTGGTCGGCCTCGGCCAGCGGGCCGGCGGAGCGCAGGACCAGGCAGCACAGCGCCTGCCCGCCGGCGCCGCCGACGGTCGCCCACAGCTCGCCACGCTGGACGGTACGGCCGACCGCCCGCGCCGAGGCCGCCGCCTCGGCGACCACGGTGGCCGGACCGGCGTCGCCGACCGACGCCAGGCACCGCCCGTCCGCGTCGAGCACGCACAGCGCGCCGGTGAGCAGCTCGGCGACGCTCGCGGCCAGGTCGGACACGTCACCGCCGTGCAGGACCAGGCCGGCCATCCGGTCGTGCGCCTCCGCGGCGCGCTCGACCGACGCGCTGTGCTCGCGGATGAGCCGGTTGGCCGTGCTCAGCTCGGCCAGCGCCGACCTGGTCTCCGCCAGCAGCCGGGCGTTGTCGATGGCGACGGCGGCGTGCGCGGCGAGCGAGCCGAGCAGTGTGACCTCCTCCCGCGAGAACGGCCGCGCGCTGCGGTTGGCCGCGAAGAGCACCCCGACGATGCGGCCGCCCAGGCGCAGCGGCACACCCAGGATCGCGACCAGCCCCTCCTCGGCGACCGCCGCGTCGATCTCGCTGGTGTGCCGGAACCGGGCGTCACCGGGGTAGGTCGAGGTCACGTACGGGGTGGCGGTCTGGGCCACCAGGCCGCCCAGCCCGGCGCCCATCGGCAGCCGCAACTGCTGGAACCGCGCCGACACCGACCCGTCGGTGACCCGCATGTACGTGTCGCCGCGCTCCTCGTCGCGCAGCGTCATGTACGTGACGTCGGTGCCGAGCAGCTTGCGGGCCCGGCGCACGATCGCCTCCAGGACGGCGTCGAGGTCGTGCAGCGTCGCCAGGTCGGAGATCGTCTCCACCAGCGCGGACAGCTCCGCCTCCCGGCGCTTACGGCGTTGCAGCAGCGTACGCACGCCGAGCGCGATACCGCGGCCGCGCTCCAGCTCCTCGATCACCTCGGGCGGCGCACCGGCGGTACGCGCCTCGACGACGGGCCGGTCGAACTCGACGGTGGGCGCCTCCCGCGCGAGCAGGTCGAGGAAAGCGGTCGCCCATACCGCCGTTCCCGGCCCGCGCGCACCGGCCCCGGTCCGGTCCAGGTCGTCCAGCCCCACCTCGTCCAGCCCCACCTCGTCGATGCCCTCCGGTCGCCGTCCGCCCGCTCCCGAAAACCGGGTCGTCTCCGGGCCGCGGTATCCCGGGTCTCAGTGTGCGCTCCACCCACCGTCCATCATGATCGACTCCCCGGTGATGAACGACGCTTCCGGCGCACAAAGGTACGTGACCAGCTCGGCGACCTCGGCGGGTTCGATCAGCCGCTTGATCGCCGCCGGCGCCAGCATAATCTTCTCCACCACCTCGTCGGGCGCGATGCCGTGGGCCTGCGCCTGCGCCTCGATCTGCCGCTCCACCAGCGGGGTGCGGACGTATGCCGGGTTCACGCAGTTGGAGGTCACCCCCCGTCCGGCGCCCTCGATCGCGACCACCTTCGACAGGCCCTCCAGGCCGTGCTTGGCGGTCACGTACGCCGACTTGAACGGCGAGGCCCGTACCCCGTGCACCGAGGAGACGTTGACGACACGCCCCCAGCCGCCCGCGTACATGCCGGGCAGGCACTGGCGGGTGAGCCGGAACGGCGCCTCCAGCATGACCCGCAGGATGGTCGAGAAGACCTCCGGCGGGAACTCCTCGATCGGCGCCACGTGCTGGATGCCGGCGTTGTTGACCAGGATGTCGCACGTGACTCCGAGCCGGTCGACGGCGTCGAGGTCGGCGAGGTCGACCACGACCGCCCGGCCACCGATCTCCTCGGCGACCGACGTCACCGCGGCCTCGTCCCGGTCGAGGACGGTGACCGCCGCACCGGCCCGCGCGAGCCGGGCCGCGCAGGCCCGGCCGATCCCGCTCGCCGCGCCGGTCACCAGCGCGGTACGCCCGGCGAGATCTACCTGTACGGACATCAGTGCTCCCCCTTGCTGACCGACGCCACCGGATCGGGCGCCGTATTCGTTGCCAACCGTCGCCACCGCGACCAGGGCTGCCTGGCCAACCAGGGCGCGGCGGTCCCCCACAGGCCACGGCGGAACAGCAGGACCACCACGACGAACACGGCCCCGGTGACGATGCCGACGCCGTCGAAGCCCGCCGTGGCCAGCGTGTCCTCCAACTGCACGACCAGCCCCGCGCCGACCGCGCTCCCCCACAGCGTCCCGATGCCGCCTCCGACGACCATGAGGACCGCCTTGCCCGAGGTCGTCCAGTGCACGTCCTCCATGGCGGCGAAACCGTGCCCGACCGCGTGCAGGCCGCCGGCCAGCCCGGCCAGGACCGCGGAGAGCACGAAGGCGAGCAGTTTGTACCGCTCGACCGGATAGCCGAGCGCGCGGGCGCGGGCCGGGTTGTCCCGGATCGCCACGAGGACCCGCCCGAACGGCGAGCGCACGATCCGCCACGCCGCGAAAAGCCCGGCGAGGACCAGCGGCAGCGCCGCGTAGTAGAAGAAGAACGGGTCGGACAGGTCCATCCCGAACAGTTCTCTCGGGATGCCCTGGAGCCCGTTCTCCCCACCGGTCACCGACCGCCACTGGTTGGCGACGAAGTAGACCATCTGGGCGAACGCCAGGGTCACCATCGCGAAGTAGATGCCGGTCCGCTTCACCGACAGGTACCCGATCGGCGCGGCGAGCACGCCGGCCGCCGCGGCACCGGCGAGGACCGCCACCGGGAACGGCGCACCGGTGTGCAGCGCGACCAGTCCGGAGGCGTACGCGGCCGTGCCCCAGAACGCGGCGTGCCCGAACGACAGCAGGCCGGTGAAGCCGAGTAGCAGGTCGACCGCGATCGCCAGCAGCGCCCACGCGGCGATGTCCAGGGCGACCGGCGGGTAGATCAGCCACGGCAGGGCCAGCGCGACGACCAGGCCGACGACGAGGAGGAGATACCGCCTCATGCGCGCACCTCCTCGCGGCCGAACAGGCCCGCCGGGCGCAGGAGTAGGACCGCCGCCATGAGCAGGAAGACCAGGGTCTGCGACAGCGCCGGCAGGTACAGGTTGCACAGCGCCGACGCGACCCCGATGCCGAAGCCGGCCAGCACCGAGCCAAAGATCGACCCCAGGCCGCCGATCACCACGACGGCGAACACCGTGATGATCAGATCGGCGCCCATCAGCGGGTTGACCGCCCGCATCGGCGCGGCCAGCACCCCGGCCAGGCCGGCGAGGGCCACCCCGAACCCGAACACCGGCGTGACCCAGGCGCCGACGTTGACGCCCAGCGCCCGGGTCAGCTCCGGCCGCTCGGTCGCCGCCCGTACCACCATGCCGACCCGGGTACGCGTCAGCACGTACCACACCGCGGCGCACACGACCGCCGAGGCGACCAGCACGAACACCTGGTAGCCCGGGTAGTCGAACAGTCCGAGGTGGACCGGACGGTTCAGCGCCGCCGGCGGCGGGTACGGCCGCGACGCCACCCCGTACCCCCGCTTGAGCAGGTCCTGGAGCACCAGCGCGAGACCGAACGTGAGCAGGAAGTTGTACAGCGGGTCGAGGGCGGCCAGCCGGTGCACGACCAGCCGCTCCAGCACCGCGCCGAGCACCGCCAGCGCGACCGGCACGATCACCAGCGCCAGCCAGAAGCTCACGCCGGCGTCGGTCAGGAGGATGTACGCGCCGAACGCGCCGAGCATGTAGAACGCCCCGTGGGCGAAGTTGACCACGCCGAGCATGCCGAAGATGACCGACAGGCCGAGCGCCAGCAGCGCGAGGAACGCGCCGCTGACGAGACCGTTGAAACACTGCTGGACGACGTTGACCACGTCGGTCAGCCCAGCTTGCAGCCGGCGGCGGCGCTGTCGGCCACCGGCCGGAACGCCTCGGCCGCCGGGATGGTCCGCAGGATCTTCTCGTAGTCCCAGGGCTCGGAGACCTCGCTCGACGCCTTCACCTCGGCCAGGTACACGTCGTGCACGACCCGGTGGTCCTCGCCCCGGATCTTCGCGTTGCGGGCGAAGGCGTCGTCGAAGGTGTGCCCGTCGAGCTGCTTGACCACGGCGTCCGAGGCGTCGGTACCGGCCCGCTGCACCGCCTCCAGGTACTGCATGGCGGCGGAGTAGTTGGCGGCGTGGGCGAACGACGGGCGGGAGTTGGTGCGCTTGGTGAACTTGTCGGCCCACTGCCGGCTGCGCTGGTCGAGGTTCCAGTACCAGGCGTCGGTGAAGGTGGTGCCGGCGAACGCGTCCGGGCCGAGCGCGTGGATGTCGGTGATGAACATCAGACCCACCGACAGCTTGATGCCCTTGTCCCGCAGCTTGAACTCGTTGTACTGCTTGACCAGGTTCACCAGGTCGCCACCGGCCTGCATGGTGGCCAGCACGTCCGGCTTCGGGCTCAGGTTGGGCGCCTTGAGCAGGAAGGTGGAGAAGTTGTCGTTCGGGAACGGGGTGGGGTCCTTGGCGACGACCGTCCCGCCGGCCGAGGTGACCGCCGCCGTGAACGACTTCTGCATGTCCTGGCCGAACGCGTAGTCCGGGTACACCACGTACCAGTTCTTGCCGCCCTGGCTGGTGACCGTGGTACCGGTGCCGTGGGCGAGCATGTAGCTGTCGTACGCGTAGTGGTACGTGTACCTGTTGCAGGACTTGCCGGTCAGGTCGGTGGTGGCGCCGGTGATGTTGAAGTACAGCTTCTTCTTCTGGTTGGCGACCGTGGCGACCGCGAGGGCGGCCGACGAGGTCGGCACGTCGAGGATCACGTCCGCGCCCTGCCTGTCGTACAGCTCCTGCGCCTTGGAGTTGGCCACGTCCGGCTTGTTCTGATGGTCGGCCGTCACCACCTGGATGTTCTTGGTGATCGCCTTGTCGCCGTACCTGGCCTTGAAGTCCTCGACGGCCATCGTGACCGCCTCGACCGAGTTCCTGCCGGACAGGTCGGAGTACACCCCGGACTGGTCGTTGAGGACCGCCAGCACAATCTTGTCGCCGGACAGCTTGCCACCGGCGCGCGTCGGCCCACCGCCGCAGGCGGTGAGCGCGCACGTCGCGGCCAGCAGAATGGCACCCGCTCTACGCATTCCTTGACTCCTTACATACCCAGATAGGCGAGAAGTTCGTGCTCCCGGCGCCGGACCTCGGCGTTGTCGAGGCTGTCCACCACCCGCCCTTCGGCGATCAGGTAGTGCCGGTCGGCGACGGTCGTGGCGAAGTGCAGGTTCTGTTCGATGAGCAGGACGGTCACGCCGTGCGCCTTGACGGTGCGCAGGATGTCGCCGATCTGCCCGACCAGCAGCGGCGACAGGCCCTCGGTCGGCTCGTCGCACAGCAGCAGCCGGGCGCCGGTACGCAGCACCCGGGCCAGCGCCAGCATCTGCTGCTCGCCGCCGGACAGCTTGGTGCCGGGGAACGTCCGGCGCTCGGCGAGCACCGGGAACGCCTCGTAGATCCGCTTCAACGGCCACGGGTCCGGCCCGCTCACCGGCGGCAGGGTCAGGTTCTCCTCGACGGTGAGGCTCGCGTAGATGCCCCGGTCGTCGGGTACCCAGCCGATCCCGGCTCCTGCCCGGCGGTGCGGCGGCATCCCGGCCAGGTCGGCGTCCCGGTACCCGATGTGCCCGCGCTGCTGCCGGTGCAGCCCCATCACGCAGCGCAGCAGCGTGGTCTTGCCGGCGCCGTTGCGGCCGACCAGCGTCACGATCGAACCGGTGGGGACCTCCAGGTCGACCTCGCGCAGCACCTGCGCCTCGCCGTACCAGGCGGACAGCTCACGAATCCGCAGCATCGGACTCCCCCACGGTCGGTTCTCCCAGGTAGGCGGCGATGACCCGGGGATCGGAGCGGACGTCGACGTACGGCCCCTCGACGAGGATCCGGCCCTGCTGGAGCACGGTCACCCGGTCGGCGAGGCTCGCGACGACGGACATGTTGTGCTCGACCAGGACGACCGTCCGGCCCCGCGCCGCCCGCCGGACCAGGTCGACCGTGCGGTCGACGTCCTCGGCACCCATCCCCGCGGTCGGCTCGTCGAGCAGCAGGATCCGGGGGTCGAGGGCGAGCGCGACCGCCAGTTCCAGGGCGCGCTTGCGCCCGTACGCGAGGGCCCCGGCCGGCGCCTCGGCCACCTCACCCAGCCCGACGGAGTCGAGCAGTTCCTGGCCCCGGTCGCGGAAGCGGTGCAGGTGCCGGTCCGAGCGCCAGAACCGCCAGCCCAGTCCGGTGCCGGCCTGCAGTGCCAACTCGACGTGCTCGCGCGCGGACAGCGCGGGGAACAGCGTGGTGATCTGGAACGAGCGGGCAACCCCCAGCCGGGCGATCCGCTCGGGCGCGAGGCCCGTCACGTCCCGCCCGACGATCTCCACCCGCCCCGCCGACGGCGTCAGGAAGCCGCTGAGCAGGTTGAACAGCGTCGTCTTGCCGGCCCCGTTGGGGCCCACCAGCGCGTGTACGCTGCCCTCGGCGACCTCGAGGTCGACCTCGTTCACCGCGACGAACCCGCGGAACTCCCGGCGCAGCCCGCGGGTCGAGATGATCGCTCCCACCCGGATCCTCCGTCCCTGTGACGGAGAACACTAGGGGCGGTCGATACCGCCGGCCACGTGCGCGGCACCCATACCAGGGGGCCGGAGAGTGGACTGCCGCCACATGCTGCCGTAGTACGGGGCTACACCCGGGGAGACACCGGAGTGTGCGTACCGGCCTTCGCCGTCGACCGGGCCACCTCGCGCGCGGAACATGCGGCGCCGCACCGACCGACGGGTCAGCCCCGAGCCCGCGATGCCGCTGTCGCTCTGTTCGCCGAGTCGACGGGACGACCGGTCGAGGCTGTCCGTGCTGAACCGGTAACGACACCTGTCGGACCAACGTGGACGTTTACCGACATCGTTTGAGCTGGCGCCCTTGCGATACTCTCCGGCGTTGCAATCCAAGGATCTAGGGGAGTGATCTCGTGTTGGGTTCGGGAAAGATCGCGCTGGCCGCCGTCGCCCTGGGCGCTCTCGCCCTGGCCGGCTGCGGTTCTTCCGCGACATCGGACACCGCGAAGACCGAGGCGACGTCGAGCGTCCTGGCGCTGCTGCGCAGCGACGCCAAGGGCTCGCTGCAGAAGGCCGGGGAGAAGAGCGGCGACGCCAAGTCCGTCGTGATCTCGATGCAGGGCACCACCGCCGGCAAGAAATTCCAGGCCAAGGGTGCCGTCGCGCTGAGCACTCCGGTCACCGCGCAGCTCACCATGGACGACCCGGAGGACGGGCCGACCGAGGTCCGCATGCTCGGCACCGTCATCTACGTCCAAGTACCGGCCAAGGACCGGGCCGACCTGGACGGCAAGACCTGGATGAAGATGGACCTCGGCAAGGACTCCAAGAACACCGGCGAGTTCGCCCGCCAGTTCGACGACGTCGACCCGAGGAAGCAGGTCAAGACGATGATCGACAGCGGCGCCCTCAGCGTCGTGGGCGAGGAGACGGTCGCCGGGGTCAAGACCGTCCACTACGCGTCCACCGCGCCGATGTCGACGTACCTCGCGCAGCTTGACCCGGCGACCCGTCCGGAGGCGGAGAAGGCGATGTCAGCGCAGGGCATCAAGGAGGTCAAGACCGACCTGTGGGTCGACGAGCAGTACCTGATGCGGCGCAGCCACGTCGTGCTCGGCGACACCGACATGACCACCGACTACAGCGACTACGGCAAGCCGGTCACGGTCACGGAGCCGCCGGCGGCGGAGGTCTTCGACATGGCCGAGATGCTGAGCAAGCTCGGATCCGGTCTCACCGGCTGACCCCACGGCGCGAACCTCACGGCCGTGATCCCGAAGAGAACGCGGGCTACGCCCCGTCACCTAGCTCGCCGGGGTGAGCGCCGACTACTACGTACGCCTGGAGCAGGGACGGCTGCGCAACGTCTCAGGTGCGATCGTGGACGCCGTCGCGACGGCCCTGCGCCTCGACGAGGCCGAACGCACCCACCTGCACAACCTGGCCAGGCCGGCCCGCCAGGTCCGCCGGGCCGGTCGGCCGCAGCAGCGGGTACGGCCGAGCCAGCAGTGGCTGCTCGACGCCCTGTGCGGGGCGCCGGCGTACATCCTCGGGCGCGGCCTGGACATCCTCGCCTGGAACGACCTGGCCAGCGCCCTGTACGCGGTGGACCTCGGTGCGCTCGCACCGGAGCGGCGCAACATGGCACGCCTGATCTTCCTCGACGAGGGCGTCCGCAACCTGTGGGCCGACTGGGAGGGCAAGGCCCTCATCACGCTGGGCGGCCTGCGCATGCACGCCGGCCTGTACCCCGACGACCCGAGGCTGGCCGCCCTGGTCGGCGAGCTGTCCCTCAAGAGCCCGGAGTTCCGCCGGTGGTGGGCCGACCACCCGGTGTGGCGCCGGACCCACGGGGACGTGCGGTTCCACCACCCGGTCGTCGGGGACCTCACGCTGGCGTACGAGGCGATGGCGCTGCCCGACTCCCCCGATCTCAGCCTCGTCACCTACACCGCACAGCCGGGCTCGGCCGCGGAGGCCGCCGTCCACGCGCTGGCCGGCCGAAGCGCCGGTCCAACCCGGCAGGACGTGACGCGGCGCGACCACCCGATCGCTGCGCGCTGAGCGGCACCCTCGTGCGGGTGACCGCCCGGTATCCGGACGGTTGACATACCGCATCGACGCGCGGGGTACGTAGCGTGGCCGCTCATCGGCCGTTATCGTGCGGTCGGCGCCCACGAGGCGCACCCGACCGTCATGGAAGGCGCGTAATGACACCTCCCCCCGGCCCGTCGCGGCGCCGCGTCCTGGCCGCCGCCGCGGCCGCGGCGGCCGCTCCGCTGGTCGCCGCCGCTCCGGCGCAGGCGCACCGGCCGTCCGAGCCGTCCAGGCCCCAGCCCAAGACCTACGACCTGACCCTGCTGGGCACGTCGGACACCCACGGCAATGTCTACAACTGGGACTACTACACGGACGCCGAGTACGACGACAGCAAGCACAACGACGTCGGCGTGGCGAAGCTGGCGACGCTGGTCAACCAGATCCGCGCCGAGCGGCGCGGCAAGGCGACGCTCGTACTCGACGCCGGTGACACCATCCAGGGCACGCCGCTGGCCACGTACTACGCCAAGCAGGAGCCGATCACCTCGACCGGTGAGACGCACCCGATGGCCCGCGCGATGAACGTCATCAACTACGACGCGGTGACCCTGGGCAACCACGAGTTCAACTACGGCCTGCCCCTGCTCGCGATGTGGATCCGGCAGCTCGGCTTCCCGGCCCTGGCGGCGAACGCGGTCAACGCGAAGGATGGCAAGCCGGCGTTCCTGCCGTACATCATCAAGAAGGTCGACCTCGGCCCCGGCGCGCCGACGCTGCGCGTCGGCATCCTCGGCCTGACCAACCCCGGCGTGGCCATCTGGGACAAGGGCAACGTCGAGGGAAAACTTCGTTTTGTCGGCATGGTCGAGGCCGCCGCGAAGTGGGTGCCGGTCATGCGTGCGCGCGGCGCCGACATCGTCCTGGTCTCCGCACACGGCGGCGACAGCGGCACCTCCAGCTACGGGCCGGAGCTGCCGAACGAGAACCCGTGCGCGATGATCGCCGAGCAGGTGCCGGGCATCGACGCGATCCTGTTCGGGCACGCCCACAACGAGGTCGTCGAGCGGTTCGTGACCAACACCAGGACCGGCGAGCAGGTCCTGCTGTCCGAGCCGTCGAAGTGGGGGCAGCGGCTCACCCGGATGGACTTCACGCTCAGCCGGGACCGCGGCCGCTGGACGATCACCGGCAAGCGGGCCACGATGCTGAACACCAACACCGTGGTCGAGGACCCGAAGGTACTGGCGGCGGTGCGCGCCCAGCACACCAAGACCGTCAACTACGTCAACAAGGTCGTCGCCCGATCGAGCGTCGAGCTGTCCGCTGCGGAGTCGCGCTACAAGGACACCCCGATCCTCGACTTCATCAACAAGGTGCAGACCGAGGTCGTCACCGCGGCCCTGGCCGGTGGCCAGTACGCGGGCCTGCCGGTGCTGTCGATCGCCGCGCCGTTCTCCCGCACCGCCGTCTTCCCCGCCGGTGACGTGCGGATCCGGGACGTGGCCGGCCTGTACGTCTACGACAACACCCTCGAGGCCGTCGTGCTCAGCGGCGCCGAGGTGAAGGCGTACCTGGAGTACTCGGCGAAGTACTTCGTGACCCTCGCCCCCGGCGCTCCGGTCGACCCGGCGACGATCAGCGACCCGGCGGTGCCGGACTACAACTACGACGTGCTGTCCGGCGTCGACTACGACATCGACATCGCCCGACCGGTCGGCCAGCGGATCGTCCGGCTGGAGCGGGCCGAGCTGCCGATCGCCGACGGCGACCGGTTCGTCGTCGCGGTCAACAACTACCGGCGCAGCGGCGGCGGTGCCTTCCCCGGCATCGTGAAGACGCAGGTGTACAACGAGCAGAAGGAGATCCGCCAGCTGCTCATCGACTGGGCACAGGCCAAGGGCATCATTGACCCGGCCGACTTCTACCAGCCCAGCTGGAAGCTGGTCCGCGCGGGCGTCCCGGTCTTCTGACGGCGGTCGCGGGCGGGGCGTGCCGGCACGCCCCGCCCGCATTGTCAGCCCCGTCCGCGTTGTCAGCCCCGTCCGCGCTGGGCCCGGTACCGCTCGATCAGCGCCCGGGTCGACGGGTCCGGGGCCGTGCCGGTCGGCTTCTCACCGGTCAGCAGCGGCTCCAGCTGGTTGGCCATCACCTTGCCCAGCTCCACGCCCCACTGGTCGAACGGGTCGATGCCCCAGATCATGCCCTCGGTGAAGGTGATGTGCTCGTACAGCGCGACGAGCTGGCCGAGCGTCGACGGCGTGAGCTTCGGCGCGAGGATCGAGGTGGTCGGGCGGTTGCCCGGCATCACCTTGTGCGGCACGACCTCGCCCGCCACCGGATCGGCCTCGATCTCCTCGGCGGTACGGCCGAACGCCAGCGCCGCGGTCTGGGCGAAGAAGTTCGACATGAACAGGTCGTGCATCCGATCGATGTCGTGGTTGGGCTCGCTGAAGCCGATGAAGTCGGCCGGGACCAGCTTCGTTCCCTGGTGCAGGAGCTGGTAGAAGGCGTGCTGGCCGTTCGTACCCGGCTCACCCCAGAAGATCTCCCCGGTCTGGTAGGTCACCGGGGCTCCGTCGGCGCGCACCGACTTGCCGTTGCTCTCCATCGTGAGCTGTTGCAGGTACGCCGGGAACCGGTGCAGGTACTGCGAGTACGGCAGCACGGCGTGCGTCTGCGCGCCGAGGAAGTCGTTGTACCAGACGTTGAGCAGCCCCATCAGCGCCGGCACGTTCCGCTCGATCGGGGTGGTGCGGAAGTGCTCGTCGACGGCGTGGAACCCGGCCAGCATCTCGCGGAAGCGTTCCGGCCCGATCGCGAGCATGAGCGCCAGGCCGACCGCCGAGTCGTACGAGTACCGCCCGCCGACCCAGTCCCAGAATCCGAACATGTTGGCGGGGTCGATGCCGAAGTCGCGTACCCGCTGCTCGTTGGTGCTGACCGCGACGAAGTGCTTCGCCACCGCGGAGGAGTCGGCGCCGAGCTTGCCCAGCAGCCAGGCCTTCGCCTCTTTCGCGTTGGTGAGCGTCTCCAGGGTGGAGAACGTCTTGGAGGCCACGACGAACAGCGTGGTCTCCGGGTCGAGGTCACGGGTGTTCTCGTACAGGTCGGTGGGGTCGATGTTGGACACGAACCGGCAGGTGATGTCGGTGTCCCGGTACGCCTTGAGCGCCTCGTACGCCATGACCGGCCCGAGGTCGGAGCCACCGATGCCGATGTTCACGACCGTCCTGATCGGCTTGCCGGTGTGCCCGCGCCACTCCCCCGACCGCACCCGCTCGGCGAAGGCGGCCATCCGGTCGAGTACCTCGTGGACGTCGGCGACCACGTCCTGGCCGTCGACGGTGAGGTTCGTGTCGCGGGGTACCCGCAGCGCGGTGTGCAGGACGGCACGGTCCTCACTGGTGTTGATGTGCTCGCCGGAGAACATGGCCGCTATCCGGTCGGTCAGCCCGACCCGGTTGGCGAGCGCGGTCAGCAGCGCGATCGTCTCGTCGGTGACCCGGTTCTTGCTGTAGTCGACGTACAGCTCGGCCACCTGGCCGGTGAGGCGCTCGGCCCGCTGCGGATCCGCGGCGAACAGGTCGCGCAGGTGGATGTCGCGGGTCTTCTCGGCGTGCGCCTGCAGCGCCTGCCATTCGGCGGTGGTGCTGACGTCCGTGCTCATCGGTCTGCTCCCGGCCTGGAAGGATCATTTCCCGACCTCACGGTACCCGGCGCGGGACGGGCAAACCGCACCTGCTCCGGTCATCCGGCCACACGGTCAGGCAGCGCCATCAGGCCGCGCGGTCAGGCGAAGCTGCCGCCGCGCCCGCCGCCCTCGCTGAACCGCGTCGCGCCGGGCGTCGCCTCGGTCTCCAGCGCCGCCCGCCCGTGCTCGTACTCGACCGTGAGGGCGCGCGCCGGGTCGAGCCCGGACGCGTCGTACACCGACGCGCGGTCGTGGCGCAGGCAGATCTGCGGGAACGCGGCGATGGTCGCGGCGAGTTCCTCGGCGGCGGCGCGGGCCGCACCGGTGGGTACGACGCGGGTGGCGAGACCGATGGACAACGCCTCGGTGGCGTCGACCGGGCGCCCGGTGAGGATGAGGTCGAGCGCGCGGCCGAGGCCGACGATCCGGGGCAGCCGGACCGTACCGCCGTCGACCAGCGGCACGCCCCAGCGTCGGCAGAACACGCCGAACGTCGCGTCCTCCTCGACCACCCGCAGGTCGCACCACAGGGCCAGTTCCAGTCCGCCGGCGACGGCGTACCCGCTGACCGCGGCGATGACCGGTTTGCTCAGCCGCATCCGGGTCGGGCCCATCGGGCCGTCGCCGTCCGGCTCGAACCGGTTCGGCTGCCCGGCGGCGATCGCGTGCAGGTCCGCGCCGGCGCAGAAGGTGCCACCGGCGCCCCAGAGTACCGCCACCCGCGCCCGGTCGTCGGCGTCGAATTCCCGGAACGCGTCGGCGAGGGCCTGCGCGGTCGCCCGGTCGACGGCGTTGCGGACGTCCGGACGGTCCAGGATCACCGTCGTGACCGGGCCGGACCGCTCCACGCGTACCGCGCTCACCGGGCCGCCTCCTCGGCGGCCGCGGGGTTCCGACCGCCACCGGCCGGTGGGTCAGCTTCCCGCCGACCGGCACCGGACCGGGTGGCGCCGGACCGGGTGGCGCCGGCGCGAACCATGTCGATCGTCAGCATCCGCTCATCGAATCACGCCACCGCCCGGGCGGGTCCCGGCGGGCCGTTCAAGATCCGCACAGTTCGGCGTAATGCTGTCTCCCGGACATGGGAACCGGTAGTTTCTCGGGCCCACCCGCTGTTGATTTTGAAAAGCCACACCGGCCCGATGCCGATAAATCAACGTCCATCACCGACCCACCGACATTCTCACGATCTAGTAAAAAATGGACCTTACGGATGTTGATATTGCAAATAGTAATCAAGCGACTACTTTTTGAAGTCGAAAGTGTGGCATGTGGCACTTGTGGTCGCCAAGAAACACCATGTCGTATTTAAGCTCACCGGGTGCCATGCAACGCCGAGAATGACAAAGATCAGCAGCCAGCCAATGACCAGCGGCCGGACAGCGATCAGCGGTCAGACAGCGATCAGCGGCCAGACAGCGATCAGCGGCCAGACAGCGATCAGCAGCCAGACAGCGATCAGCAGCCAGGCGACGCGCTCCGCCCCCTCGCGTCCAACGTCGTCCGCCACTCCTCCAGCCTGCTCCGCGCGTCCTACGAGAGACTGCAGTCGTCGCCGGCGCTCCGGTCGTCGTACGGGCGGTTGCAGTCGTCGTACGAGCGGCTGCAGTCGTCGCACGCGCTCCGCTCGTCGTACGAGCGGCTGCAGTCGTCGTCCCACCGCCTCCGGGCGTCGTACGAACAGCTCGAGGCGTCGTACGAACCGCTCCGCCGCACCACCACCGCGCTCCGGCGCTACCGCCGGGGTCGCCATTCCAGCGGGCTGGACCTGCGCCCGCTGGTGGGCGCGGTCGCCGCCGCCGTCGTACTGTCCGGGATCGGTCTCGCGTCGTCGACCGCCGCGACGCCCAACTCGAACGACACCGCCGCCACCGCCGCGCTGGCGGCCGAGTCCGACCGCCTGACGGCCGACGAGCGCGGGAACCGCAGCCACAATCGCGACACCACCCAGCCGTCGGACCAGCAGTCGTCCGGCCACAAGTCGGCCGGACAGCAGCGGAGCGCCCAGAAGCAGAGCGACCAGAAGTCGACGCCCGCGCCGGCGCCGACGAAGAAGGCACCGGTCGCCGGACTCGACGAGATCCAGATGAACAACGCCCAGGCGATCGTCGAGGCCGGCCAGGAGATGAACCTGCCCCGGCGCGCGTACGTGGTCGCGATCGCCACCGCGCTGCAGGAGAGCCAGCTGCGCAACCTCGCCAACCCGGGTGTGCCGCAGTCGCTGAACCTGCCCAACGAGGGTACCGGGCAGGACTACGACTCGGTCGGCCTGTTCCAGCAGCGGGCGAGCATGGGCTGGGGCAGCGTCGACGAGCTGATGACCCCCAAGTCCTCGGCGAAGGCCTTCTACTCCCGGCTGGCCACCATTGCCGGCTGGGAGCAGATGCCCGTCACCGTAGCCGCCCAGACGGTCCAGGGCTCGGCGTTCCCCGATGCGTACGCCAAGCACGAGAGCCGGGCCGAGGAGATCGTCAGCGGCATTCTCCAGTAGACGCGTCGGCGCCGCTCCCCCCTGTCGGCGCCGACGTACCCTGACCGGCGGCCCGCGAATCCATCATGGACTCGCGGGCCGCCGGTCGTATCGTGCCTGCTCCCGCTGATGATGACCGGTGGTCGCGGGCGGCTCCGCCACCGGTGGCAGGACCCGGTCCAGCGGAGGGTCACCGGGCCGGCCGCGGGCCGGGCGCAGGTCCCGGTTGATGAGGTCGGTCCAGCGCGGGTACCCCGGGAACAGCACCGTGTCGCCGTCGCACAGCCGGCGCCCGCCGGTCTCGACGCAGGCCCGGTCGAGCCGCTTGCCCAGGCGCCGCGCCCGCCGCGCCCGCCGCCACCGCGCGAACCATCCCACGACTGCCTCCCTTCCGTACCATGTCGTCGAGGTCCGCGAGATGGCGGCCACCGGCCTGCGACCGCACGGCAGGCAGGCGGTGGTACCCGGCGCGTGATCCGGCGATGGACCGCTGTCGCCGTGGAGCTCAGGTTGCGCGCATCTTCCGTCACCACGATGTGAGAGGGGCGATGAACCGTGCGGACGACGAGCCGGACCGACGACGGCCACTGCGGGCGCTGTCGTGCGGTGTTTCGGCGGGCGTATCTCAGTGATCTCTGCGTGTCCCAGTGATCTCTGTGGATCCTGCACTGTGCCACCGGCACTGCCGCTACTTCCCGGCCCCACGGCTTTTACACCCCGGTCGGCGACCGCCGCTCAGCGACCGCCGACCGGGGACCAGCGACCGGCGACCTTCCACGATCATGGCAGTCCCACCCATCGGCCTCCGTCAACCCGTTGACACGTTCGCCATTGATCCTTAACGTCGTGTCGAAGCGCTTCGACCAGCGTTCTCGCGCGAGGAGACGAGCCGTGTTGAGAGTTCGCAGAGCCGCCGTGTCCCGACTTCGCACGGCCGTCGCCGCCGCGGCGGTGGTCGCCCTGTCCCCGATGTTCGTCGCGTGCGGGAGCTCCGGTTCCAGCGAGGACGGCAAGGTCCTGAAGCTGTGGCACTACGAGGGTGCCAACAGTGCGATGGGCACCGCCTGGAACAAGGCGATCGAGAAGTTCAAGACCAGCCACCCCGGCGTGAAGGTTCAGTTCGAGGAGAAGGGCTTCGAGCAGATCCGACAGAGCGCCAACATGATCCTCAACTCCGGCGAGGCGCCCGACGTCATGGAGTACAACAAGGGCAACGCCAGCGCCGGCCTGCTGTCCAAGCAGGGCCTGCTCACCGACCTCACCGCGGAGGTGGGCAAGCGGGGCTGGGACAGTAAGCTCAGCGCCGGCCTGCAGACCACGGCCCGGTACGACGCCAAGGGAGTGATGGGCGGCGGCAAGTGGTACGGCGTGCCCAACTACGGCGAGTACGTCATGGTCTATTACAACGCCGACCTGTTCGCCAAGCACAACGTGCAGGTGCCCACCACCCTGGCCGAGTTCGAGTCCGCGATGGACACCTTCGCGAAGGCCGGCGTCACGCCGCTGTCGGTCGGTGGCGCGGAGTATCCGGCGCAGCAGATCCTGTACCTGCTCGCGCTGTCGAAGGCGCAGCGTTCCTTTGTGGACGACTATCAGCTCTACAAGCACCCCGTCGACTTCCACGGTCCGGAGTTCACGTACGCGGCGAACACGTTCGCCGACTGGGTGAAGAAGGGCTACATCGGCAAGGACTCCGCCGGCATCAAGGCCGAGGACATGGGGCAGGCGTTCGAGCAGGGCCGGTACCCGATCGTCATCTCGGGTAGCTGGTGGTTCGGCCGGTTCGCCAGTGAGATCAAGAACTTCACGTGGGGCACGTTCCTGTTCCCGGGCACGAAACTGCACCCCGGTTCGAGCGGCAACCTGTGGGTGGTGCCCCGCAACGCCAAGAACAAGAGCCTGGCGTACGACTTCATCGACATCACCATGCAGCCGGAGATCCAGAACCTGCTCGGCAACTCGGGCGGCATCCCGGTCGCGGCCGACCCTGCGGCGATCACCGACCCGAAGAGCAAGGAACTGATCGAGAACTTCAACGCGGTCACGAAGAACGACGGGATCGCGTTCTACCCGGACTGGCCGGCGCCCGGCTACTACGACGTCCTGGTGGCGGGGGTGCAAAAGCTGATCAACGGCTCGGCGGGTCCGGACAAGGTGCTCGACGAGCTGGCCGGGCCGTACCGCGACAACCTCGCCAACGTCGGCAAGTGACCACCCTCCGACAGGCGACCCGAACACACCGCCGCGCCGGGTACGGGATCTTCCTGCTCCCCGGCGCGGCCCTCGGCCTCGTCGTGGTCGTCGTGCCGGTGCTGGCCACCGTCGCGACCAGCTTCACCGACTGGACCGGGGTCGGCACCCCGACCTGGGTCGGGCTGCGCAACTACACCCGGCTGCTGCGCGACGCCAACTTCTGGGCGTCGTTCGAGCACATCGTCGCGCTGGTCGTCGCGATGGCGGTGATACCGACCGTGCTGGGCCTGGTGCTCGCCGCGGTGCTCTTCGACTACGTGCTCCCCCGGTTCGGCGCGCGTGCCGCGAGCGCGCTGCGGGCCGGCTTCTACCTGCCACAGGTCCTTCCGGTGGCGGTCACCGGCATCGTCTGGGGGTGGATCCTGCACCCGGGCTACGGGGCACTGAACGCGATCCTGACGTCGGCGGGGCTGGACGCCCTGGCCCGCAACTGGCTCGGCGACCCGGCGTACGCGCTGTACAGCATCATGGCGATCATGGTCTGGGTGCAGATCGGCTACCCGGTCGTGATGTTCATGTCCGGGTTGCAGCGCATCGACCCGGAGCTGTACGAGGCGGCCGACCTCGACGGCGCCGGCTGGTGGCAGCGGTTCGTCCGGATCGCGGTGCCCCAGATCCGCCCGGAGATCTACGTCGTGCTGGTCACCACCACGATCGCCGCGCTGAAGATCTTCGGTCAGGTCTTCGTGCTCACCCGGGGCGGCCCCGGCAACGCGACGCTGGTGCCGAGCTACTTCGCGTACCAGAACTTCTTCGAACGCGCGAACGTCGGCTACGGCTCGGCGATCTCGACCGTGCTGGTGGTGCTGATCGTGGCGCTGACCTTCGTCTTCCTGCGGGTGCAGACCCGCGGCGGGGAGGCCTGAGTGGCCGGACGCAGCTCGGTGGGGCGGCGGCGCACTCCCGCGCAGTACGGCGTGCTGGTCGGCCTGAGCGCCCTCGTGCTGCTGGTCCTCGCCCCGATGGCCCTGGTGGCGATGAACGCGGTGAAGACCCCGGCCGAGTACGCCGGGCACGGGCCGCTGGCCCTGCCCGGCTCCGTGCACCTGGGTGGCATCGTCGACTTCTGGCACCGGGTCGACTTCGGCCGCAAGCTGCTCAACAGCCTCGTCGTCAGCCTGACCGTCGCGGTCGCCGCCGTGGTCGTCTCGGTACTCAACGCGTACGCCCTCGGCATCGGCCGGGTCCGTGGCCGGACCTGGTTCCTGGTCGCCTTCCTGGTGGCCAACCTGGTGCCGCAGGAGGGACTGGTCTACCCGCTGTACTACCTGTCCAAGCTGGTCAACCTGTACGACAGCCAGCTCGCCGTGATCATCATCTTCACCGCGATCCAGAGCGCGTTCGGCACCTACCTGCTGTCGGGGGTGTACGCCGGCTTCCCCGCCGAACTGCTCGACGCCGCGGCGGTCGACGGCGCCGGCCGGTGGCGGACACTGTGGCGGATCGTCGTACCGGTCAGCCGGCCCACGCTGGCCGTGCTGTTCACGTTCTTCTTCATCTGGACCTGGAACGAGTTCCTGCTGCCCCTGGTCTTCCTGGTCTCCAACGACCAGCAGACCGTCCCGGTGGCCCTCGGCGTCCTCCAGGGCCAGATGTTCATGGACGCGACCACCACCAGCGCCTCGGCGCTGCTGGGCATCCTGCCCGCGGTCGTGTTCTTCCTGCTCTTCCAGCGCACCCTCACCCGAGGGGTCACCGCGGGCGCCGTCAAGTGAGCGAGGGCGGATGAAGTTCAGCGACGGGTACTGGATGATGCGCGACGGCGTCCGGCCGCGCTACCCGGCACACGTACGCGACGTGTCGGTCGGCCCCGACTCGCTGACCGTGTACGCGCCGACCCGCCGCATCGCCCACCGCGGGGACACCCTCAACACCCCGCTCATCGAGGTCACCTGCACCTCGCCGATGCCCGGCGTGATCGGGGTGCGGATCAGCCGCTGGCGGGGCGGCCCCGCGCCGGGGCCGGAGTTCCGGCTCACCGCCGACCCCACCTGCGCGCCCCTGGTGACCCGCGACGACGACGCCGTCACGTTCACCTCGGGGACGTTGAGCGCACGGTTCCGCCTCGGCGAGGAGTGGTCGATGGACTTCCTCGCCGAGGGTGCTCGCCTCACCGGCAGCGGCGCCAGGGCGATGGCCGCGATCGAGGTCGACGGCGGCGGCCACCACATCCGCGAGCAGCTCGACCTCGGCGTAGCCCAGCACGTGTACGGCCTCGGCGAGCGGTTCGGCCCGCTGGTCAAGAACGGCCAGACCGTCGACATCTGGAACGCCGACGGTGGCACCAGCAGCGAGCAGGCGTACAAGAACGTGCCGTTCTACCTCACCGACGCCGGCTACGGGGTCTTCGTCAACCACCCCGGCGCGGTGTCGTTCGAGGTGGCCTCCGAGCACGTCTCCCGGGTGCAGTTCAGCGTGCCCGGCCAGGAGCTTTCGTACTTCGTCATCCACGGGCCGACCCCGCGGGAGATCCTGCACCGGTACACGGCGCTGACCGGCCGGCCCGCGCTGCCGCCGGCCTGGTCGTTCGGGCTGTGGCTGTCGACGTCGTTCACCACCTCGTACGACGAGCAGACGGTGTCCGGCTTCGTCGACGGGATGGCCGAGCGCGGCATCCCGCTGTCGGTGTTCCACTTCGACTGCTTCTGGATGCGCGAGTTCCACTGGTGCGACTTCGAGTGGGACCCGGAGACCTTCGGAGACCCGGCCGGGATGCTCGCCCGGCTGAAGGCGAAGGGGCTGCGTATCTGCGTCTGGCTCAACCCGTACATCGCGCAGCGGTCGGCGCTGTTCGACGAGGGGATGGCGGCCGGGTACCTGCTCCGCCGGCCGGACGGCGGCGTCTGGCAGACCGACGACTGGCAGGCCGGCATGGCGCTGGTCGACTTCACCGACCCGGCGGCCCGCGAGTGGTACGCCGGGAAGCTGCGCGCCCTGCTCGACGTCGGGGTGGACTGCTTCAAGTCCGACTTCGGCGAGCGCATCCCGACCGACGTGGTGTACGCCGACGGCTCCGACCCGCACCGGATGCACAACTACTACAGCTACCTGTACAACGAAACCGTCTTCGAGGTGCTGCGCGAGCGGTACGGCGACGGCGGCGCGGTGCTGTTCGCCCGGTCGGCGACGGCCGGGTCGCAGCGGTTCCCGGTGCACTGGGGCGGCGACAGCGAGTCGACGTTCGCGTCGATGGCCGAGAGCCTGCGCGGTGGGCTGTCGCTGGCGATGTCCGGCTTCGGGTTCTGGAGCCACGACATCGGCGGCTTCGAGGGCACACCGGACCCGGCGGTGTTCACACGGTGGCTGCCGTTCGGGCTGCTGTCGTCGCACAGCCGGCTGCACGGCAACCAGTCCTACCGGGTGCCGTGGCTGTTCGGCGACGACGCCGTCGCCATCCTGCGCGAGTACACCCGGCTGAAGGCGCGGCTGATGCCGTACCTGTACGCGGCGGCGCTGGCCGCGCACCGCGACGGGACGCCGGTGATGCGCCCCATGGCGTTCGACTTCGTCGACGACCCCGCCTGCGCGTACCTGGACCGGCAGTACATGCTCGGCGACGACCTGCTGGTCGCGCCGGTGTTCTCGGCCGACGGCGACACCTCGTTCTACGTACCGGCGGGCGACTGGACCGACCTGCGCACCGGCGAGGTGTTCACCGGCCCGGCCTGGTTCCGGCGTCGGTACGGCTTCGGCGACCTGCCGCTGCTGGCCCGGCCCGGCGCGGTCATCCCGTTCGGCGTGCGCGACGACGGCCCGGAGTACCCGTACGCCGACGGCGTGACCCTGCGCGTGTACCGGCCGCGCGACGGCCAGCGCACCACGGTGACCGTGCCGGACCCGACCGGCGCGGTGGCCGCGACGTTCACGGTGGTACGCGACGGGTCGACGGTCGTGGCCGAACGGACCGCCGTCGGACCGGCCGCCCCGCCGGCAGCCTGGCGTGTCCTGCTGGTCGGCGAGCACGGCGAGGCCACGGTGACCGGTGGCCGGGTGGTCCCCGGCGGTGACGGCGTACTGGTCGAGATGGACGCGCCGGCGCAGCGGTGCGCCGTCCGTCTCGGGTCCGCGCCGGGCGCAGCGGTGAGGCCGTCACAGAAGTAGCGGTGCGGCCGTAACAGAACCGGCGGAACGAACCACGCGGCGGACTCCCGGCAGGGACAGGCGCGTGCACCGGGGGGATCCGTCCACAAACGTCCGTCGGTGAGTGCCCCGCCGGCAGACGCACCATGTGCACGCGTGCGCCGATAGATGGCTCGGCCGTCCCGCACCGGGTCTACAAAGGATCAGGGCAACCTCCGCCGGTGGGACCCGGAGGGACGACGATCGTGGCGGCGGACGGAGCCGAGCGTCGGTCGATGACCGCCCGAAAGGCCGACAAGCTCTCAGGTTTAACGCACATCCATGTGGCTATAGCGCTTCCGGCACACGCGGCCCGATCCCGAACGGGCCGCGCTCTTCGCTGTTGTGCCGCGGTCTCGCACTACTCAGGCACCCGGTCAACCGCCACGACGGGACAGGCGTACGGCGGCTGCCACGAGCGGCGGGCGAGCACGCTCGCTGCCCGGCCGCCGGTCGGCGCCCGCACCGGTGGCGACGTGACGCGCGGTGATGGCTGAGCCGGGCGAGTACGGCACGGGGACGTGGATGACGAGTGAACGGAATGGACCAACGACACATGTCTTTCAGGGAACTGGTACGTGTGCGAAGACGGAGCCGGCTCGCGGGTCACGCGCAGACCACCACGGAGCCCGCATCACCACCGCGTGACGATCCCCGTCCGGACGGTCCCCACGACGACGGTCACGGCGCGAATCACCCCCTTACCCGCCAATCTGCCCTTTACGTCAGGAGTAGGGCCAGATACGAACGGCTCGATACCGAACCGTCCGGTACCGAACCCCCGAATACCGGACCATCCGGTGCTGAACCCCCGGGTACCGGACCAGCCGGCACCCGGCGCCTGCATCACGTGTTCGAAGCCGCGTGCGACCGCAACGCCGACGGCGTGGCGCTGGAGTGCGGCGACGAGCGGTTGACCTACCGCGACCTGGACGTGCGCGCCAACCGCCTGGCCCATCTCCTGCGCGACCTCGGCATCTCCCGCGGCGCCCGGGTGGCGATCCTGCTGCAACGCTCGGTCGAGACCTACGTCGCGCTGCTGGCCGTGGGGAAAGCGGGCGCGGCGTTCGTGCCGATCGACCCCGAGTCCCCACCGGACCGGGTCGCCTACATCGCCGAGGACGCCGACGTCGCACTGCTGCTGACATCGTCGGACCTCGCCGACCGGGCGGACGGTCTGGGCCGTCGGGTGCTGGCGGTCGACGGGTGCGCCGCCGCGCTGGCCGCACGCCCTTCCGACCGGCCGGCACCCGACCACGGCGGCGCCGGGGACGGCGACCCCACGGCGTACGTGATCTACACCTCGGGGTCCAGCGGCCGGCCCAAGGGCGTCGAGGTGGCGCAGTCGAGCATCTGCAACTTCCTCGACGTGGTGCCCGGCGTGTACGACGTCCGCCCGGACGACCGGGTGTACCAGGGGATGACGATCGCGTTCGACTTCTCGATCGAGGAGATCTGGCCGACCTGGTCGGTCGGCGCGACGCTGGTGTCCGGTCCGACCGACTCGCGCCGCCTCGGCGCGGAACTGGCGGACTTCCTCGACGCGGGCGGCATCACGGTGTTCTACTGCGTGCCCACGCTGCTGGCCACGATTCCGCGGGACCTGCCCCGCATCCGCAACCTGCTGGTCGGCGGGGAGGCCTGCCCGGGACAACTGGTCGAGCGGTGGAGCCGGCCCGGCCGGCGGATCCTCAACACGTACGGGCCGACGGAGGCCACCGTCACGGCGACCTGGTGCGAGCTGCGGCCGGGGCGCCCGGTCACGATCGGCCGGCCCCTGCCGACGTACTCGGTCGTGCTCCTCGACGAGCAGCGGCAGCCCGTCGGCGACGGCGAGGTCGGCGAGATCTGCATCGGTGGGCCGGGGGTGGCACGCGGTTACGTCGGCCGCCCCGACCTGACCGCGGACCGGTTCGTCGAACACCCGTTGGCTCCGCCGGGTAGCCGGCTGTACCGCACCGGGGACCTGGGCCGGTACACCGACGACGGCGAGATCGAGTACCTCGGGCGGGCGGACGCCGAGGTCAAGATCCGAGGACACCGGGTCGACCTCGGCGAGATCGAGAGCGTCTTCCTCGAAGACCCCGAGGTCGCCGAGGCCGTCGCGGCGCTGATGCCGACCTCGGACGCCCCCGACGCCCCCCGCGAGCTGGCCGCCTACGTGGTCCGCCCGGCCCACGGCGCGGACACCCGCCCCGAGACCGGTACCGACCTGGACACCGACGACGGCCTAGCCGCCGACGACGACCTGGTCCGGCGGTTGTTCCAGTCCGTGCAGACCCGGCTGCCCGGCTACATGGTGCCGTCCTTCCTCGACATCGTCACCGCCCTGCCGACGATGCCGAGCGGGAAGGTCGACCGCAGGCGCCTGCCCGCGCCGGTCCACCGCCGGCCCTCGGCCGCCGGTGGCCCCGTCGTCGCCGCGCACGGCGAACTGGAGGAGCAGGTACGCGCGGCGTGGGCGGAGGCGTTCGGCATGGAGCCCGCGTCGCTGTCGGTCGAAGCGAACTTCTTCACCGACCTGGGTGGGCATTCCCTGCTCGCGGCGACGGTGGTCTCGCTGCTGCGGGTACGCGGCATCGGCGCCAACCCGGCGCTGCGCGACCTCTACGACCACCCGACGGTCCGCGGCATGGCCACGCACCTCGGCACGGCGGCCCGGCACAGCGGCCCGGCCGCACCGCCCCGACCCGCGCCGCTGCGCCACTCCCGCGGGCGGATCGCGGCCGCCGGGTTCGGCCAGGCGGTGGCGATCTACCTGTTGCTGCTGGCCGTCACGCTGCCGGTCTCCTATGTGTACACCTGGAACAACGGTTACGTGTCGGTCGCCGTGCTGGTCCAACTCATGATCGCGATTCTGGTCAGCTACCTCGGCGTACGGTGGCTGCTGCCGGTGCTGCTCGCCCGGCCGCTGGCCGCGGGTATCCGCCCCGGCCGGTACCGGCTGTGGGGGCTGACGTACGTCCGGTTGTGGGCACTGAACATGCTGCTGGCGGTCGGGCCGCTACCGGTCTTGAGCGGCTCCCCGCTGATGGCGGCCTACCTGCGGCTGCTCGGCGCCCGGACCGGCCGCCGCACCACCATCGCGACCAGCTCGATCAGCCTGCCCACCCTGGTCGAGATCGGAACGGACGCCGCGATCGGGTACGGCGTGTCACTGCGGCCGTGGCGCGTCGAGGACGGCTGGGTGACCGTCGCCCCGATCACGGTGGGGCCGGGCGCCTTCGTCGGGGCGAACGCGGTGCTCGAACCCGGCGCGACGGTCGGTGCCGGCGCCGGCCTCGGCGAGCAGTCCGTGCTCGGCGAAGGTGAGACCGTCCCACCCGGAGCACGCTGGTCCGGTTCGCCGCCGACCCCAGCCGACGCGCTCGCGCCCACCGTGGAGGCCATGCTCGGGTCCGGCGAACCGGTCCGCGGGTGGCGCCTGCGCCACCTCGCCGCGGCCGCGGCCGGCCTGGTCGGTCTGGAGTTCGCCGCCATCGCGATGATCCTGCCCAGCGTGGCGCTCGTCTGGTGGGCGCTGCTCACCTGGGGCGTGCTCGCCGGTCTGGTCGCGACGCTGCCCGCCGGCCCGGTGTACGTGCTCACCGTCTGCGCGGTGGTGGCCGCCGGCAAGCGGATCGTGCTGCCGCACGTACCGGTGGGCGTCCATCCGGTGCGTTCCGGGCTGGGCGTGCGCAAGTGGATCGCGGACAAGCTGCTCGAGTTCAGCCTGATGTTCACCAACTCGCTGTACGCGACCCTCTACACCGTTGTGTGGCTGCGGATGCTCGGCGCCCGGGTAGGACGCGGCGCCGAGGTGTCCACCGCCGCGCACATCGATCCGGACCTGCTCACCCTGGGCCCGGAGAGCTTCGTGGCGGACATGGCCAGCATCGGTGCCGCCACGTTCGCGGGCGGCCGGATGGCGTTCCTGCCCACCACGGTGGGCAGCCGGGCGTTCGTCGGCAACGCCGCCTTCGTGCCGGCCGGTACCGAGCTGGGCGACGAGTCCCTGGTCGGCGTGAGCACCGTGCCACCCAGCGGCGGGGTGCCCGAGGGCACGTCCTGGCTGGGCTCCCCCGCGATGCACCTGCCGTTGCGCCAGAGCAGCGGCGACTTCTCCGAGGACCTGACCTTCCGGCCGCCCCGGAGGGTGGTCGCCCACCGGCTGGCCGTCGAGTTCTTCCGGGCCACCCTGCCCGCCTCGCTCCTGGGCGCCAGCTTCTACCTCTACCTGCTCGCCCTGTCCGAACTCGCGTACGGACGGGACCTGCCCATCCCGGCGCTGGTCTCGCCGCTGGTCGTGATCGCGTCCGGCGTCGTGGTGATCGCCTGCTGCGCGGCGATCAAGCACAACGTCGTCGGCACCTACACGCCACGGGTCGAGCCACTGTGGAGCCCGTACGTGCGCCGCACCGAGTTCGTCACCGGCATCTACGAGGCCGCCGCGGTCCCGGCCGGGGTCGGCCTGCTCGTCGGTACCCCGTTCCTGCCGCCGGTGCTGCGCTGGTTCGGCGTCCGCATCGGCCGGCGCACCTGGATCGGTACCACCTACCTCACCGAGTTCGACCTGGTCGAGATCGGCGACGACGCGTCGGTGGGCCCCGACGTGTCGCTGCAGACCCACCTGTTCGAAGACCGGGTGATGAAGATGTCGAAGGTCACCATCGGCACCGGCGCCGCCATCGGGACCCGCGCGATCGTGCTGTACGACGCGGTCGTCGGCGACGACGTCTCACTCGGCTCGCTCTCGCTGCTGATGAAGGGCGAGCACCTCACGCCGGGCAGCCGATGGCGCGGGATCCCCGCCCAGGGCGTGAGCACCTACGACGCCGCCGAGGAGCTGGCTGCCTGATGCCCGTCCACCCCCGTGTCGGCCGCGGTGCGCGCCGACGAAGTCCGATGCCGTCCGGTCCAGGGATTCCACACACCGATGGAGGGAACTTACGGTGAACAGCGAACTGCTGGTGTCCGACGCCGCCCACTTCCGGGTCGACTACGAGATCAACCCGTACATGCACACCGAGGTGCAGCCGGACCCGGTGGCGGCGGTCGCCGAGCACGAGGCGATCGTGGCGGCACACCTCGCGGCGGGCCGTCGCGTCGAGTACCTGCCCTCCGCGCCGGAGTGCCCGGACATGGTCTTCACCGCCAACGCCGCCGTGGTCCGCGGTGACCGGGCCGTACTGGGCAGCCCGCCGCCCGAGCGGAAGGCGGAGTTGCCGTACGTCCAGGACTGGCTGATCGACCGCGGTTTCGACATCGTCGAAGCGCCCTACCCCTTCAGCGGGCAGGGCGACGCCCTGGCGTTCGGCGACCTGCTGCTGGCCGGGTACGGCCAGCGCACCGACCGGCGGATGCACGCGGTACTGGCCCGCGAACTCGGCTACGAGGTGGTGCCGCTGCGTACGGTGAGCCCGCGCTGGTACGACCTCGACCTGGCCGTCGCGGTCATCGCCAACCCGCACACCCTCGCCTACTGCCCGCAGGCCCTCGACGCGCCCAGCCGGCGGCGCCTGCGCGGGCTCGGGCTGGACCTGATCGAGGTCTCCGCCGACGAGGCCGCACGGTTCGCGCTCAACCTGGTCAGCGACGGCACCACGGTGACCATGACGCAGGGTGCGCCGCGACTGGCCGCCGAGCTGCGCGACCGTGGCCTGCGGGTGGTCGAACTCGACACGACCGAACTGGCCAAGGGCGGCGGCGGGGTCCGCTGCACCGCCCTGACCCTCGACAACCCGCTCCCCGGGAGGCCGTCGTGATGTTCCGGAAGTCGGTCGGGATGTTCACCGCCCGCCGGGCACTCGCCGCGTGCGGCCTGCCCGTCCCGTCGAACGACCGGCGGCGGAGGGAGTCGCCGGTGGCGCTGGTGTACCGGGGACCGGCGTCGCTGCCCGGTTGCCCGGAGGCGGTGGCGGCGCTGCTGAAATCCAGCCGCTGGGGCTTCGACATCCGCTACGTCGGCCCGGACGAGGACGTACCGCTGTCCGAGCGGTCCCTGGCCGGCGCCGCGCTGTACGTCCAGCCGGGCGGCGGCACGCTCGCGCACGGCTTCCGCCACCTGCGCCAGCACCGCGCCGCGATCCGGGACTTCGTCGCCTCCGGCGGGCGGTACCTGGGTTTCTGCCTGGGCGGCTACCTGGCCGGCGCCACCCCCGGCTTCGGCCTGCTGCCCGGGGACACCGACCAGTACATCACCTCGGCCGGCGCCACCGTGCGCTCGGAC
This sequence comes from Planosporangium spinosum, assembly GCF_049999945.1. Taxonomy (NCBI): domain Bacteria; kingdom Bacillati; phylum Actinomycetota; class Actinomycetes; order Micromonosporales; family Micromonosporaceae; genus Planosporangium; species Planosporangium spinosum. Next base: position 197,128 of record NZ_JBLYUB010000009.1, read on the forward strand.
GGCAACAGCCTGGTCGACGTCTGGTCGCGGGGCCGGCGGCTGACGCTGTTCTTCCAGGACGGCCCGTACTTCTGGGTCCGTTCCGGCGCGGACGTGACCGTCACGGCCACCTACCCCAACGGGACGATCGCCGCCCTGGTCGCCGGGTTCGGGACGGGTCGGGTCGGCGTCGTCGGGCCGCATCCCGAGGCCACCGACGACTGGTACCTCGACGCCGGGCTGGCCGTCCCGGACGGCGCCGGCACCGACCTCGGTCTCGACCTGGTGGACGCGGTGATGAAGCAATGACACCGACGACGCACTCGCCACCGGCGGGCGCGGCCCCGGTCAAGCGGCGACTGGTGGGGGTGGACGCCGTCCGGGGCGTGGCACTGCTGGGAATGATGGCGGTGCACTCGCTGTACGACACCACCGCGAACGGGCGTCCGTCGTGGTCGTTCTGGCTCTTCGGCGGGCGGGCCGCGGCGACGTTCGCGGTGCTGGCCGGGGTCGGTGTCGCGTTCATGACCGGACGCCGGCGGGTCCGGTTCGCCGACGGCAGGGGTACGGTGGCCGCCCTGGTCACCCGGGCGCTGGCTATCGGCGCGATCGGGTTGGCGCTGGGCGCCACCGACGCGTCGATAGCGGCGGTGATCCTGCCGTACTACGCGGTGATGTTCGTCCTGGTGATCCCGCTGGTGTTCCTGCCGACCCGGACGCTCGCGGTGACCGGGGCGCTCCTCGCCACCGGGGTTCCCGCACTCACCCACACGCTGCTGCCGCACCTGCCGGTCCCGGACGAGCTCAATCCGGGGGTCGCCGACCTCGCCCACCCGGCCGGGCTGCTCAGCGAACTGGCGATCACGGGCGAGTACCCGGCGCTGCCGTGGATGACCTACCTGTGCGCCGGCCTGATCGTCGGGCGGCTCACCCTGACCCGGCTGCGGGTGGCGATCGGGCTGCTCGGCACCGGGGTCGTGCTCGCCGTCGGGGCCACGGTCGCGTCGTCGATCCTGCTGCACCGGTTCGGCGGCCTGGCGCACATCTGGGCCGCGCAGCCGCGCAGCGTGCTGACCGTGCCGGAGACCACCGAACTGCTCACCCTCGGCGGCGACGGCACCACCCCGACCTCCACCTGGTGGTGGCTCGCGACCAACGCCCCGCACACCAGTACCCCGCTCGACCTCGTGGGTACGACCGGCACGGCCCTGGCGCTGCTCGGGTTCATGCTGCTCGCCAGCCACGTCCCGGTACCGGCGCTGCGTCGGCTGGTCACCGCCGTGCAGGCGCCGCTGGCGGCGGCCGGCAGCATGACCCTGACCTTCTACTGCGTGCACATCGTCTTCATCAACTCCGAGTACGACTACTACGAAGCCACCACCGGCTTCCTCGTACAGGTCGTCGCGGTGCTGCTGCTCGGGCTCGGCTGGCGCGCCACCATGGGCCGCGGTCCGCTGGAGGCGTTCGTCACCGCTCTGGCCCGCCGGGCCCGCCGTTGGGCGACCTCGCCGCAGCCGCGACCGTCGCGCCGGCCCCTGCCCGCCGCGCGACAGCCCACCGCGGGAGAGACCACCGTGGCGTACGCGTCCCTGTGGGACCTGCTGAGCCCCGGGGACGGCGCTCGGGGCGGCGACCCGGCGACCGGCGCACCCGTCGCCCGGCCCGGCCGGGCGCGGGGGATCAGGGTGTACCGCACGATGCGGAAGGGTCCGCGCGGGCGCCATGCCAGACTCCGGCACGCCCGCCCGGAGCGCTCGGTCAACGGCAACCGGAGGCGGGAGTGATGGATCGCAGACGTGTACTGATCGGTGTGGGGGCCGCCGGTGTCCTGGCCGGACTGGGGTGGCTCGGGGTGTCCGCCGTCAACTCCAGGGACCGGCCGCTGGCCCTGGTGTACCGGGGTCCGGCCTCGTGCAACGGCTGCGCGGAGGCGGTCGCCGCCCTGCTGCACAGCTCGCCGACCGGGTTCCGTACCGAGTTCTGCGGCCCACACGAGGAGCGGGACATCTCGCCGGGCACGCTGGCCGAGGCCAGGATCTATGCCCAGCCCGGCGGCGGCAGCGTGGAGTCGGGCTGGCGCCGGATGCGCCGGTACGCCGACGACATCCGCGACTTCGTCCGGGGCGGCGGACACTACCTGGGGTTCTGCCTGGGTGCGTACCTGGCCGGCGCCACCCCCGGCTTCGCGCTGCTGCCCGGCGACGTCGACCAGTACATCAGCTCCCCCGGCGCCAGCGTGCACGACGAGGACGACACCGTCGTCGGCGTGCGGTGGCGCGGGCGTGCGCGGCAGATGTACTTCCAGGACGGACCGACGTTCCGGCTCCGGCCCGGCGCGCCGGCGACCGTGCTGGCCACCTACGACAACGGCACGCCCGCGGCCGTCGTCGCCACCTACGGCAGCGGGCGGGTCGGCGTCGTGGGCCCGCACCCCGAGGCCGACCGGTCCTGGTACACCAGCGCCGGTCTGCCGAGCCCCGGCAGTATCCGCTTCGACCTCGGCTACGACCTGATCGATAGCACCGTCCACGGGCAACCGCCGCCGCGGGCGAGCTGAGCGGAGCGACCACCGGCATTCGTATCCGTCCATCACGTACCCAGGAGATGATCCATGGTTCATGTTCGAAGCTGGTTCGGCGCCGCCGCGCTGCTGCTGACGTCCGGCGTGTTCACCGCCGCCCAGGGCACCGCCCACGCCGCGCCGTCCACCGACCTCACCGCCGCGGTGACCCGGAAGTTGCTCGACCGGTCCGCCGCGGACCGGCCGGCCACGCGCGTCACGGTCACCCGACACGCGGGGCAGGAGTGGGCCTCCGGCACCGCTGTCGTCGTCGCGCCGCATCAGGACGAGGCATACCCCAAGGGTTGGGTCTTCGTGGCGCACGCCCAGCCCGCGGGGGACTGGCAGGTCGCCTTCGACGGCGAGGCGGGCTTCGCCGACCTGGCCGGGGCCGCGCCCGCGGCGGTCGTGTCCGGCCGTGAGAAGCAGGTCTTCAGCACTCCGAGCGCGCCGGAGGGGAGGACGTCGACCGCCCGGTACGCGCGGACGTCGACCGCTCAGCACGCCGGTACGTCGACCGCGCGGTACGTCATTGCTCCGGCGGTTCAGGACGCCGGTACCCCGAAGGCGCAGTACACCGGCCAGGACTACCGCACGGGTATGCGGCTGCCGTACGGCCTGGGCCAGGCCTGGCAGCTGAGGGGCGGGCCGCACGGCTGGAACGGCGACGACGAGCCCTGGAGCTCGATCGACCTCGCCGGTGGCGACCAGCGGGTGCTGGCCGCACGCGGCGGTACCGCGTACACCATGTGCAAGGGCTGGATCCGGATCATCCACGACCGGGGCTACGCCACCGACTACTACCACCTGTGGAACAGCATCGACGTCGACGGCGCGCACGTCGACGAAGGTGCCTATCTCGGCGACACCGGTACCGACGTGACCTGCGGCGGCGTGGCCCACGGGCGGCACGTGCACTTCGCCCTGCGGCAGAACGACGCGTACGTGCCGATCGAGGGCCACAACCTCGGCACATGGGTAATCATGAACGGGGACGGCATCTACCGCGGGTACGCCCTGCACGGCTCGACCCGGGTCAACGCGGTGGTCCCGCCGGACGTGCTCCCGGGTACGAACGGCGGTGCGCCGCTCGCCACGGACGCGACGCTGTACAACTACGGCGCGCTCGCTCTCAACCAGGGGGTCATCGACACCAACGGGGCCGGACCGGTCCAGAAACGCTCCGGCCCGGGCACCACCTACCCCGTGGCCGGGTCGGCCGCCGACGGCACCACGGTGACCATCTCCTGCTCGGCCACCGGGACCTCGACGACCGGCCGTTGGGGGACCAACTCGCTGTGGAACCGCCTCTCCGACGGCACCTGGGTCCCCGACGCGTTCACCTGGACCGGCATCGACGAGCCGGTCGCCGGCGCCTGCTGATCCGCCAGCCCAGCTCCACGATCGACGCGGCGCCCGCTCACGCGGGCGCCGCGTCGATCAGCGCCCGCTCACGCGGGCGCCGTGTCCGTACGCGGCTGGACAGGTACCGGTGCGCGGTCTAGGGTGCCGATTAATCGAAATGCTTCTACGTCCGGGGACAGCGCGGCCCCGTCGTCGAAGCGTTTCGACACACCCAGAGGGAGGCGCCGTGTTCGACCGACGCGCGGTCATCCGAGTCAGCGAGCCCCACCGGAGCGGCATCCGCACACGCATCCACCGCCGCGTCGCGGTCGGGATCGTCGCGCTGCTCGCCGCCACGTTCGCGCCCGCCACCGCGATGGCGGCGCCCGGCTACCCGTACCCGTTCCGCAACCCGCACCTGCCGCTCACCGCGCGGGTCGACGACCTGGTGTCGCGGCTGACCCTCGACGAGAAGGTCTCGCTGCTGCACCAGTACCAGCCGGCGATCCCCCGACTCGGCATCGGTGTGTTCAAGTCCGGCACCGAGGCGCTGCACGGCGTGGCGTGGTCCAACGACTACCACGACAACGGCAACGTGGTCACCGCCACCGCGACCGTGTTCCCGCAGGCGGTCGGGTTGGCCAGCACCTGGGACCCGGCGCTGCTGCGCCGGGTGGGCGCCGCCGTCGGTGACGAGGCCCGCGGCCTGAACGCGCAGAACCCGACCGTCTGGGGACTCAACCTCTGGGCGCCGGTGGTGAACCTGCTGCGCGACCCGCGCTGGGGGCGCAACGAGGAGGGGTACAGCGAGGACCCGTACCTGACCGGCGCGATATCGACCGCCTACGGCAAGGGGCTGGAGGGTGACGACCCGCGTTACCTGAAGACCGCGCCGACCCTCAAGCACTACCTCGCGTACAACAACGAGGTCCGCCGCGACACCACGTCCTCGACGGTCCCGCAGCGGGTGCTCAACGAGTACGACCGGGCCGCGTTCAAGCCGGCCATCACCGCGGGCGCGGCCACCGGCGTGATGCCGTCGTACAACCTGGTCAACGGCCGGCCCAACACGGTCAGCCCGGACCTGAACGCGATCCGCGCGTGGAGCGACAAGCCGCTGTTCAATCCCAGCGACGCGTACGCCCCGGCCAACCTGACCGGCTCCGAGCACTACTTCGCCACCCAGGCCGAGGCGAACGCCGCGGCGATCAAGGCCGGACTCAACAGCTTCACGCAGGACAACACCGACCCCACCGCCACGGTCGCCGCGATCAGGACAGCGCTGGCGCAGGGGTGGCTGTCCACGAAGGACATCGACACCGCGGTCGGGCAGAACCTGAGCATCCGGTTCCGGCTGGGCGAGTTCGACCCCGACGGCGGCCCGTACGCGAAGATCACGCCCGCCGTCGTGAACAGCCCCGAGCACCGGAAACTGGCCCGGCAGACCGCCGCCGAGGCGATGGTGCTGCTGAAGAACTCCGGCAGGACCCTTCCCCTGGACGCCTCGAAGACCCGGAAGGTGGCCGTCGTCGGGCCACTGTCGGACACGCTCTACACCGACTGGTACAGCGGCGCCCTGCCGTACCAGGTGACCCCACGGCAGGGGATCGCCGAGCGGCTCGGCGCCGGCGCGACGGTCACCACCAGCGAGGGGATCGACCGGATCACCCTGCGCGACGCCGCCACCGGCGGGTACGTCACCGCCGGCAGCGGACCGGCCGGCGCGACGCTCGCCGAGACGGCCACCGCCCCGGAGCCGGCCACCCAGTTCGACGTGTTCGACTGGGGCCAGGGCACGGTGACCCTGCGCAGCGTGGCCAACGGCAAGTACGTGGGGTACAACTGGTCGGCCTTCGTCAACGACCAGGCCCAGCCCAACGGCTGGTTCGTGCAGCAGCAGTTCACGCTGGAGCGGCGCAGCGACGGCAACTACGCGATCCGGTACGCCGGCTACGAGGCCGCGTACGACTGGTCGCAGGCGTACCGGACGCCCTACCTCACCCGCCAGCCCGACGGCACGCTGAACCTCGGCGCCGCCACGGCCGACACCGCGACCGCGTTCACCCGGGACGTCGTCAGCAACGGCACCGACAGCGCGGTCGCCGCCGCGACCGGCGCCGACGCGGCGGTCGTCGTGGTCGGCAGCATGCCGTTCATCAACGGCCGCGAGGACCACGACCGCACCACGATGGCCCTGGCCGAGGGGCAGGAGGAGCTGGTACGCGCGGTCCGGGCGGCGAACCCGAACACGATCGTGGTGCTGGAGAACAGCTACCCGACCACGGTCACCTGGGAGCAGGAGCACGTCCCGGCGATGCTGTGGACCACGCACGCCGGCCAGGAGACCGGGCACGCCCTCGCCGACGTGCTGTTCGGCGACCACAACCCGGCCGGGCGACTCACCCAGACCTGGTACCGCTCCGACGCCGACCTGCCCGACATCCTCGACTACGACATCATCGCTGGCGACCGGACCTACCAGTACTTCCGGGGCAGCCCGCTCTACCCGATGGGGTACGGCCTGTCCTACAGCAGCTTCCGGTACGACCGCCTGCGGGTGGACTCGCCGGTCGTGGACTCCCGCGGCACGGTCCGGGTCCGGGTCGACGTCACCAACACCGGTACCCGGGCCGGCGACGAGGTCGTCCAGCTCTACACCCACGCCCAGCGCTCCCGGGTGAAGCAGCCGCTCACGCAACTGCGCGGATTCGGCCGGGTACACCTGGCGCCGGGGCAGCGCAAGACGGTCACGATCGAGGTCAAGGCCAGCGACCTGGCGTTCTGGGACGTGACCCGGTCGCGCTTCGTGGTCGAGTCCGGCGGGTACGACCTCATGGTCGGTTCCAGCAGCGCCGACATCCGGGCGACCGGCCAGGTCCGGGTACACGGCGAGGTGATCCCGCCCCGCGACCTCACCGCGCCCACCCGCGCGGAGAACTTCGACGACTACCACGGCGTCACACTGGTCGATGAGTCAAAGGCGCGGGGTACGGCGGTCGCGTCGACCGGTACCGGCAACTCGCTGAAATTCGCCGACGCCGACCTGCGCGCGGGCACGTCGAGGGCCACCGCCCGCGCCGCCAACGCGGGTACCGGTGAGGTGAGCGTCCAGGTCCGGCTCGACGACCCGGTCAGCGGACACCTGCTCGGCACGGTACGGGTGCCGGCGACCGGTGACGTCTACGCATACACCGACGTCACCGCCGTGCTGAGCCGGGCCACCGGCCGCCACGACGTGTACCTCGTCTTCGACCGCCCGGTCCGGCTCGCGACGTTCTCCCTCGGGTGAGCGGCTATGACCGCCGTGATCGTCACAACTTCCCGGAAGTTGTGGCCTCAGCCCCTTCCCATGACCACAAGTTCCCGGAAGTTGTGACGATCATGACTTCGACGACCATGAAGGTACGCCGAATCGTGGCGGCCCTGGCCGCAGCCCCCTTGGTCGCAGCCGCCCTGGCCGCGACCCCGGCAGGACCGGCCGTCGCGGAGCGGCCGGCCACCGGCACCGGCACCGGCACCGGCACCGGCACCGGCACCGGCACCGTCCGCCACACGATCGGGTACGACCACTACTCGCTGCTCATCGACGGCAAGCGACTGGTGGTGCAGGCCGGCGAGTTCCACTACTGGCGGCTGCCCAGCCCCGACCTGTGGCGCGACGCGCTGGAGAAGTACAAGGCCGCCGGGATGAACACCGTGTCGGTCTACTTCGACTGGGCCTACCACTCCCCCGCCCCGGGCGTGTACGACTTCACCGGCGTACGCGACGTCGACCGGTTCCTGCGCACCGCACGCGAGGTCGGCCTGTACGTGATCGCCCGGCCGGGGCCGTACATCAACGCCGAGACCACCGGCGGTGGCTTCCCGGCGTGGCTGAAGACCGTTCCGGGCCGGGCCCGGTCCAGCGACCCCGGCTACACCGCGGCCTACACCGACTGGTTGCACCGCATCGACGCGATCCTGGCCCGCCACCAGGTGACCACCGGCGGCCCGGTGATCGCGTACAACGCCGAGAACGAGTACGCGGTCAACACCGACGCCGCGTACATGGCCGACATCCAGCGCACCGCGCGCGCGGACGGCATCACGGTACCGGTCACCACGAACAACTGCTGCGACGCGGCGGACTGGACGTCGACGTGGGCGTCGGGTGAGGGCGCGGTGCAGCTCCCGGGGGTCGACGACTACCCGCAGTCGTTCGACTGCGCCAACGCCGAGAGCACGTGGGGGCCGTGGGGCGAGGGCGTCACCGAACGGCTGCGCGACGACGCCCCGGTGTTCGCCGCCGAGTACCAGGCCGGGGCGATCGACCTGAACAACGCCGGGTACGAGCGGTGCCGGGAGCTGACCGGGCCGGAGTACATGAAGTACTTCTACAAGTCGAACATCGTCCGCAGCGGCGCCACCATGTTCGGCTACTACATGACGTTCGGCGGCACCTCGTGGGGCTGGCTGCCGCAGCCCAACGACGTGTACACCTCCTACGACTACGGCGCGGCGATCACCGAGAACCGCCAGCTCACCACCAAGTACGACGAGCTCAGGCGGCAGGGGTACCTGGTCACCACGGTCGCGCCGCTCGCCAAGACCGACCCGGCCGCCGGGTGCGCCTCCGACAATCCGGCGGTGGAGACGTACGCCCGGGCCAACCCCGACACCGGTACCCGCTTCCTGCTCGTCCGGCACGCCGACCGCGCCTCGTCGGCCGACGTGTCCGCCTCCCTCGACTGCGCCGGTCAGCGGCTCCCGGTGCGGCTCACCGGGCGGGACGCGAAGATCTTCCTCGCCGGGTACGACCTCGGTGGCCAGCGGCTGGTCTGGTCCACGTCGGAACTGCTGACCCACACGGTCGCCGACGGCCGGGACGTGGCGGTGGTCTACGGTACCGACGGCGTCGCCGGCGCCACCGTGCTGCGGTACGCCTCGGCACCGACCGTCCGGGTGCTCGACGGCGCGGTGACACACACCTACGACCCGGCAACCGGCGACCTGCGGCTGGACTACACCCACGCCGGCCTGGCCCGCGTCCTGGTCAGCGGCGGCGGCCGGCGCCCGCTGCTGCTCCTGCTCGGCACCGACGCCACCGCCGCGTCGTTCTGGCGGGTCGACACCGCCACCGGTCCGCTCCTGGTCCGCGGCACCTCCCTGGTCCGGTCGGCCACCTCGGCCGGGGGTGTCGTCAGCCTCCGCGCCGACACCGCCGCTGCCGGCCAGGTCGAGCTGTTCACCGGTGCGCGGCATCTGCTGGTCAACGGCTCGCCGGTGGCGTTGAAGACCACCCCGAGCGGATCGGTCGTCGGCGCGCTGCCCGGACCGGAGCCGGTGACCCTGCCCGCGCTGACCGGCTGGCGGACACAGGCCGGGGCGCCGGAGGCCGACCCCGGCTTCGACGACGCCGGCTGGACGGTCGCCGACAAGACGACCACGGCCAGCCCGATCCCGCCGAAGACGCTGCCGGTGCTGTACGCCGACGAGTACGGCTACCACTACGGCAACGTCTGGTACCGCGGCCGGTTCACCGCCACCGGTACCGAGACGGCGGTGAAGCTCAACGCCGTCACCGGCCGGCGGGGCGTCTACCTGGTGTGGCTCAACGGCCGGTACCTCGGCTCGGCGTCCGGCGGCACCGAGGCCGACGCGGACGCCCCGGTCAACCCGGACCCCGGGCCGGGTACCTTCGCCGTCCCGGCCGGGCTGCTCGCGCCGGGCCGACCCGCGACGCTGTCGGTGCTGGTCGAGAACATGGGCCACAACGACGACTGGACCGCCGACGACACCCGGTTCAAGCAGCCGCGCGGGCTGGTCGGCGCGGCGATCATCGGCGCCGACGCGGGCTCCGGCGCGGCAATCATCGGCGCCGACGCACGCTCCGGCGCGGCGGTGGCCGGCGGCGGCGGTGGGGCCATCTCCTGGCGGATCCAGGGTGCCCGCGGCGGCGAGACGCTCGTCGACCCGGTACGCGGACCGTTGAACACCGGCGGCCTGTACGGCGAGCGCGCCGGCTGGCACCTGCCCGGATACCCGGACCGGGCGTGGCCGGTCGTCGCCGGCCCGGCCGACGCCGCCACCGCGCCGGTCCCGGCCGGGGTCTCCTGGCGGCGCACCACCTTCCGGCTCGACCTGCCCGCCGGCCAGGACACCGCGGTCGCGCTGCGGCTGACCGGCAGCGCCCCCGCCGGTGGCAGCGGCCCGGCCCGCTACCGGGTGCTGATCTTCCTCAATGGCTGGAACGTCGGGCAGTACCTCGATGGTGAGGCTCCGCAGCACGACTTCGCGCTTCCGGCGGGGATCCTGCGCCAGCACGGCGGGAACACGCTCGCGCTCGCCGTGATCGCCACCGACGGCGTACCGGACGGCATCGGCGCCGTCGGCCTGGTCAGCACGGGTACCCAGCGCGGCGGCGTACCGGTAGGCGATGTCCCGGCACCCGGATACGACCACCACCGGTACGCCGGCTCCTGAGGGAGGTTGTCATGCGCAGACGCACGCTGATGGGCGGCGCGCTCGCCGCGGCCGGGGTCACCGGCCTGCCAGCCGCGGCGGTGGCGGCGACGGACCGTCCCGACGAGTCGCTGGTCCTCTGGTACGACGAGCCCGCCACCGACTGGGAGTCGCGCGCCCTGCCGGTCGGCAACGGCGCGCTCGGCGCGATGGTCTTCGGCGAGGTCGGCACCGAACGCATCCAGTTCACCGAGAAGACACTGTGGACCGGTGGTCCCGGCGAGGGCCCGGGCTACACCGGCGGCAACTGGACCGCGCCCCGGCCGGGCGCGCTCGCCGAGGCCCGCCGGCTCATCCTCGACCAGGGCGCGCAGCCGCCCGAGACGATCGCCGCGCTGCTCGGCCAGCCCAAGACCGGGTACGGCAGCTACCAGCCGTTCGGCGACCTGTACCTGGACTCGGACGTGCCCTCCGACGTGACCGGTTACCGCCGCGAACTGGACCTGGGCCGCGCGGTGGCCCGGGTGACCTACCGGCACGGCGGCGTCACGTACACCCGCGAGGTGTTCGCCAGCCACCCGGACGGCGTGGTCGTGGTCCGACTCGGCGCGGACCGGCCCGGTCAGATCACGGCCACGGTACGGTTGGCCTGCCCGCATCCGGACACCGCGACGGCGGTGGCGGACGGCCGGTTCACCCTCGCCGGGAAACTGTCCAACGGGATGCGCATGGAGGCGCAGGTCGCCGTGCGCGCCGAGGGCGGCAGCCGGGTCTCCGCTCCGGACCGGGTCACCGTGACGGGCGCCGACGCGGTGACGGTCCTGCTCGCCGCCGGTACCGACTACGCCCACCGGTACCCGGACTACCGGGGCCCCGCCCCTGGCCCGCGGGTGCGTACGACGCTCGACGCGGCCGCGCGCCGGCCGTACCCCCGGCTGCTGGACCGGCACATCGCCGACCACCGGGGACTGTTCGACCGGGTACGCCTCGACCTCGGCCAGCGGCCGTCCGCCGTGCCGACCGACGAGCTGCTCGCGTCGTACACCGGCGGGTCGAGCCCGTCCGACCGGGCCCTGGAGGCGCTGTTCTTCGCCTACGGCCGGTACCTTCTCATCGCCTCGTCGCGGCCCGGGACGCTGCCGGCGAACCTGCAGGGGGTGTGGAACTCCGACACGTCGGCGGCGTGGAGCGGCGACTACCACACCAACATCAACCTCCAGATGAACTACTGGCCGGCCGAGGTCACCAACCTGGCCGAGACCACCGGGCCGCTGGTCGACTTCGTCGACGGCCTGCGCCCGCGCGGCCGGGAGAGCGCCCGGATCATCTACGGCGCCCGTGGCTGGGTGGTAAGCAACGAGACCAACGCCTTCGACTTCACCGGTGTACACGACTGGCCGACGGCGTTCTGGTTCCCGGAAGCCGGGGCGTGGCTGACCCGCCACCTGTGGGAGCACTACCTGTTCACCGGCGACCGGGAATTCCTGCGCCGGACCGGGTACCCGATCATGCGGGAGGCCGCCGAGTTCTGGCTGGACTACCTGGTGACCGACCCCCACGACGGCACGCTCGTCGCGGTACCCAGCTACTCCCCCGAACACGGCCCGTTCACCGCCGGGGCCGCGATGTCGCAGCAGATCGTCTGGGACCTGTTCCGCAACGTGCTCGCGGCGGCGTCCGTCCTCGGCGACGACCCGTCGTTCGCCGTCCGGGTCAGGGACACCCTGGCCCGGCTCGACCCCGGCCTGCGGGTGGGCTCCTGGGGACAGTTGCAGGAGTGGAAGGCCGACCTCGACGACCCGGCCGACACCCACCGGCACGTGTCTCATTTGTACGGGCTCTACCCGGGCGCGCAGATATCACCGCTGACCACACCGGAGTACGCCCGGGCCGCCCGGGTGTCGCTGCTGGCCCGGGAGGGCGACGGTACCGGCTGGGCACCGGGCTGGAGCCGGGCCTGGAAGGCCGCCTTCTGGGCGCGGCTGCTCGACGGCGACCGCGCGTTCGCCGCGCTGCGCGACCAGTTGCGTTTCCAGACCCTGGCCAACCTGTGGGACACCCACCCGCCGTTCCAGATCGACGGGAACTTCGGCGCGACCGCGGTCGTGGCCGAGATGCTGGTGCAGAGCCACGCCGGGGTGGTCCACGTACTGCCCGCGCTGCCGTCGGCGTGGGGTTCCGGCAGCGTGGACGGCCTACGGGCGCGCGGCGCGTTCACGGTCGGCGCCACCTGGCGGTCCGGACGGGCGACCGAGATCCGGCTCGGTTCGGACAACGGCGGCCCGGTACGGCTGACGAGCACGCTGCTGACCGGGCGGTTCACGGTGGTCGACAACCGGGACGGGCGCCGCGTCGACGCGTATCGGGAGGGCGCCGACGTGGTACGCCTGGACACCCGGGCGGGGCACGGATACCGACTCGTTTCCTCGTAGACCCACTCCATGATCACCGAGAGTGTGCGCTGCCCTGACCCCGCCGACTCTCAGTGATCATGGGCCGGTCCGGCCACCGCCGGGGTACGGTCCGGCCACCGCCGGGGTGCGGAATGTACGGGGCCGGGTAGCGGCTGGTGATCGGCCCATTGCGGAGGTGCGGGAAGTGGCCCGGCGGCGGCGCTCAGGATGGAGGCGCCGCTGGCCCAGCAGAGGGATGCAGCCGGGGGCGCGGGTAGCCGATGACGGGTTCGCTCGTAGATCTTGGAAAGTTGGGCACCACTATTGGTGCCCAACTTTCCAAGATTGTCCCCGAATTGCGTTCCGGCCGTCACCCGGAGACCGGCAACCACCCCACAAAACGGTCGTACAGGTCGCCGGCCCGGGATGGTCCGCAGATCTGCGATGGCCTCGACCAGGGCGGCGCCGAACACCAGGGCCGGCGACACCGGGGCGCCGGCGTACCCGGACGGGGCACCTTCGTTGCCGAACGATAACCGCCGAGGCTACGTCCGCTGGGCGGTACTCCCCCGGACGGTCAGGCGCGGCGGCAGGAGCGTGGCCTCCGGTACGTCCCGTCCGTCGAGCTTGGCCATCACCAGCTCCACCGCCCGGCGCCCGACCTCGTCTGCCGGGATGCTCACCGACGTCAACGGCGGCCGTACCCGCTCGGCCACGTCGTCGGGGCAGATCGCGACGACCGAGACGTCCTCGGGTACCCGCCGGTCCAGCGCCCGGAACGCGTCCAGCAGCGGGGTGACCGTCGGCTCGTTGTGCACCACGACCCCGGTCAGGTCCGGGTACTCGCTCAGCAGCTCCTTCACGGTCGCCAGGACGGCGTCGGGGGTCGGTTCGCACGGGCGGATCGTGCCCTCCAGGCCGCGTCGGCGCAGCGCCTCGTCGAAGCCGGCGGCGGTCCGCCGGGCGAACCCGGTCTCCCGCTGGTAGATCACCGGCGGTGAGCCGACGAGGGCGACGCAGCGGTGGCCGGCGTCGGCGAGGTGGTCGACGCAGGCCGCGCCGGCCGCCGTAAAGTCCAGGTCGATGCAGGTCAGTCCGGTTGCGACGGCGGGGAAGCCGATCAGGACCGACGGCCGGTCCAGCGAGCGCAGCAGCGGGATGCGTTTATCGTGCAGCTCGACGTCCATCACGATCAGCGCGTCCGCGAGGGCGCTCGCGGCGACCCGTTGCAGGCCCCGGTCCCCCTCGTCCTGGGTCAGCAGCAGCACGTCGTGGTCGTACGCGCGGGCGGCGGTGACCACCGAGATCGCGAACTGCATCAGCACCGGTACGTACAGCCCGGTGTGCAGCGGTACGACCAGCGCGATGACGTTCGACCGGTTGCTGGCCAGGGCCCGCGCGCCGGCGTGCGGGTGGTACCCGAGCGCCCGGATCGTCTCCAGCACCCGCTCCCGCGTCGCCTCCGAGATCGGTCGCTTGCCGCTGAGGACGTACGACACCGTGCTGGGAGAGACCCCGGCGTGCCGAGCCACGTCACCGATTGTCACCACATGCTGCTCCGTCACGACGCGTCGGGTCGGCCCCGCTCCACCCGCTCCCCCGCGTCACACGCTGCCGAGGACGCGGGTGATCCGGACTTCGATGACCACGCGCTCCGGGTTGGGGCGGGGCGTGCGGTACCGCTCAGCGTAACGGCGTTCGGCGTCCGCGACAGCGGCCGGCTCGTCACGTACCACGGCGCGACCCTCCAGGGTGGCCCATCGGCGACCGTCCACCTGGCACAGTGCGACCGGGGCGCCGGCCGGACCGGCGGCGGCCACGTGGGCGGCCTTCCGCGAGCCCCGCGACGTGATCACCCGGGCGGTGCCGGTGTCGGCGTCGAGCGTGCCCCCCACCGGTACGACGTGCGGGGTGCCGTCGGCGCGCAGTGTGGTCAGGGTGCACAGGTGCCGCTCCCGCCAGAACTGGCGCAGTCGCTCGTCGGCCAGGGCGAGGCCGTGGTCGGTGCGGTGGTGTCGTTGGTCCACCGCCGTATCCTCCCGCACACCCGTCGCCTCGGTGGCGGCGGTGCATCCGGTCCAGCGCCGGACCGGTGTGGCGCGGTGGTTCTAACCTCGGGTTCCGAGTTGGACCGCAGAACCGCGGTCGAACCCGGCGCGGGAGGCGCACGGAATGAGCGCGGTCACGGTCACGTTCCTCGGTGTCGGCGGGCTGAGCCTGCTCCTGCTGATGCTGTCCCTGATCGGCGGTCATCTCCACCTCGGACACGTCCACGTCGACCACCCGGGCGCCGGGCCCGGCGACGGGTTCACCCTCTCCCTGCCGGTACTCACCGGATTCATCGGCGCCTTCGGGTTCGGTGGGGCCGCCGCCGCCGAACTCGCCCCGGGCCACTCCGTCTGGGCCGCGATCGGGGGCGGCCTGGTTGCCGCCGTGCCGACCGCCTGGCTCGCCGGACGGCTGCTGCGGACCGCCGCCGACATGCCCACCGACGCGACACTGACCAGCGCTGATCTCATCGGTGCCATCGGCGTGGTCATCAGCGAGGTGCCGGCCGGCGGGTACGGCGAGGTCCGACTCACGGTCGCCGGGCAGCCCCTCAAGCTCCACGCGCGGTCGGCGACGCCGCTCGCGCTCGGTACCCGGGTCTTCGTGATCGAGGTACCCAGCCCGACCAGCGTTCTGGTCGAGCCCACACCACACGTCCTTTGAAAGAAGGCGAGCAATGACCCCCCTCCTGGCCGCGATCATCGGCGCCGTCCTGCTGGTCCTGCTGATCGCCGTGTTCATCCTGTCGCGTATCAAGGTGGCAGGCCCCAACGAGGCGTTCATCGTGACCGGCCGCAAGGGCCGCGCGATCAAGGCGGCGGACGGATCGATGGTCACCGACCTGTCGGGCCAGAAGGTCGTCATGGGCGCGGCCGTGTTCGTGCTGCCGGTCGTGCAACGCCTGTACAAGCTCAGCCTGTCCAGCCGCGAGATCCCGGTCTCGGTGACCGCGGCGGTCAGCAAGCAGGGTATCCGGTGTGACGCCGACGCGGTCGCCATCGTGAAGGTCGGGGGCACCGCGGAGATGATCCGCCCCGCCGCACAGCGGTTCCTGCACCAGCAGGACCGCATCGAGGCGTTCACCGGGCAGGTGCTCTCCGGCGCGCTGCGCGCGGTGGTCGGCCGGCTCACCGTCGAGGAGATCATCCGCGATCGGGCGGCGTTCGCGGCGCACGTCGCGGAGGAGGCCGAGCGTGCCCTGACCCACCAGGGTCTGGTACTCGACGCGTTCCAACTCGAGGACATCCGTACCGCCGGGTCGTATCTGCAGGATCTCGGCCGGCCGGAAGCCGCGCGGGTGCTCAAGGCGGCGGCCATCGCCGAGGCACAGGCCCGCCAACAGGCCGAACAGGAGCGGATGCGCGCCGAGGAGGCGATCGCCGACGCCGAGCGCAACCTCGCGTTGAAGAAGGCCACCGTACAGGCCGAGATCGACGCGGCCAAGGCACGGTCGGCGGCGGCCGGTCCACTCGCGCAGGCAGAGCGCGACCAGGCGATCCTCGCCGAGCAGCAGAAGGTGGCCGAACGCAACGCCGAACTCAAGCAGCGCCAACTCGACACCGAGGTACGCAAACCCGCCGACGCCGCCCGGTACCGGGTGGAGCAGGAGGCCGAGGCGGCCCGCAACGCGGCCGTGCTGCGCGCCGACGCCGAACGGCAGGCGACCATCGCGGCCGCGCAGGCGCAGGCCGAGCAGGCCCGACTGGTCGGCGAGGGCGAGCGGTCGCGGCGCGCCGCGCTCGCCGAAGCGGCCGCGATCGAGGGTGCCAAGCAGGGCGAGGCCGAGATGAAGCGGCGTACCGCCAACGCCGAGGCGACCGAGCGCGAAGGTGCCGCCGAGGCGGCGGCGATCCTCGCCCGCGGCCAGGCCGAGGCGGAGTCGATGCGGGCCAAGGCCGAGTCGTTCGCCCGGTACGGCGAGGCCGCCGTACTGGATCTGCTGGTACGGGTACTGCCGCAGGTCGTGGAGGCGGCGAGTCGCCCGTTGAGCGAGATCGACAAGCTGACCGTCATCTCGACCGAAGGCGCGACCGCGCTGACGAAGTCGGTCGCCTCCAACGTCGCGCAGGGACTGCAACTGGGCACCGACCTCACCGGTATCGACCTGCCCACGCTGCTCGGCCGCCTCGCCGGCGGCACCACCGACAGCGTCACCACCGACGGCGGCACCACCGACGGTCGCCGCGACGACGGCCGGCCGGCCGACGCGGCGAAACCTATCCAGGGACCCGCTCGCGGTTGACCGCGTGCACGTGCGCTGAGAGTGTCCGAGGTGCTCGGACGCTCTCAGCGGGGTACCGCGTGGCGGCCCTCAGCGCGGTACCGCACGGCGGCCGTCAGCGCGGTACCGCGTGGCGGCCGTCAGCGGAAGTCGGCGGCGTGGTGTTCGGCCCAGCGGGCGTACGGGTGGGCCGGCCGCCCGGTGACCTGCTCGACGGCCGGCAGGACCGGCGCGGTGGTGCCCACGGCGGACGCCATCAGCGCCAGGACCGCGTCGGCGATCGCCGGCGGCGCGCCGTACCCGGCCATCGCGCTCCTGGCCTCCTGCGGGGTCTGCTCCTCGAAGCGCAGGTGCGTACCGAGCGCGGCGCCGAGCAGGCGTACCCGGTCCACGGTGGTCAGCGACTCGGGACCGCTCAGCTCGTACGCCTTGCCCTCATGACCGTCGTCGAGCAACGCCCGGACGGCGACCGCCGCGATGTCGCGCTCATCGATCGGCGCGGTGGCCGCGTCACCGTACGGCGCGCGGACCACGCCCTCGGCCCGGACCGTGGGTGCCCAGGCCAGGTCGTTGGTATTGAACGCACCGGGGCGCAGGAACGTCCAGGAGATCCCGGAGCCGTCGACCGCCCGCTCGGCGACGGCGTGCGCCTGGCCGATCGGACCGGCCGGGTCGGCGGTCACCGCAAGCGACGACAGCAGGACGACGCGGTGCAGCCGCGCCGCCCGCGCCGCGGCGAGGAACGCGTCGAGCCGGCCGTGCACCGGGAACAGGTAGGCCCGGTCCACGCCGCGCAGCGCGGCGGGCAGGGTGCCGGGCTCCCGCAGGTCCGCCCGCAGCAGTTCGACCGCGGCTGGCAGGCCGGCCCGGGCCGGATCGCGGCTGATCGCGCGTACCTTCTCGCCCACGTCGAGTAGTTGGTTCACCACCTGGCGGCCGACGTTGCCGGTCGCCCCGGTCACCAGAATCACCGTTCCGCTCCCGTCCCCCGTCGGCGCCGTTCGCCGTGCCGTCGCGGTCCGCCACCGAGCCTACGCGCCGCGGGTGTACGCCGCCGCCCGCGACAACCGGCGACGGACCGCACCACCGTCACCCGCGACAACCGGCGACGGACCGCACCACCGTCACCCGCGATGAACGGCGATCGACGGTCGGCGACGGTGCCGTGCACCGTGGGTGAATACTCTCGGCCGGACTTCCGCCATGCCATATCGATATCCGAGAATCGGTGTACCCGCTCCATGATCGGGTTCTTCCCCTACCGCCACCGGCACGGAGGTCCACCTTGACCGTTCACACCACCCATCCGACCCCGTCGCGGCCCCGACGGCTGGTATCGATGGTCGCCCTGCTGGCCGCACTGATGGCCGCCGTCCTGGTCGGACCGGCCGTCGTCGCGCCGTCGCAGACCACTCCCGCGTACGCGACCGCGTACAGCTCGTGCACCGTCTCCGGCTGTTCCGCCGCTCGTACCGCTCGCAGCGGCTGGTCCAGCCGGGGCTGGCCGACCTCGCGTGGCTGGTACTCCTGGAGCGGCGGGCAGTGCAACTTCGCCGGCGGGCAGTACAAGAACCTCGAGGGCCAGCTACCGTCGGGCGCGACGTACTACGAGTACGACGTCTACCCGCGCGCCTGCGGCGCGGCCCGCGACGCGCACCGCATCATTGTCAACCTGTCGACCGGCGCCACCTGGTACTCCCCGAACCACTACTCGGACTTCTACCGGCTCTAGACACCACGACGACAGCGACGTCCCCGGGGCCGGGCGGGCATGGTCCCGCTCCGGACCCGAGGACGTCACATCACGCGGAACCGGGAACTCCGCGCGGGCCACGGGAACGCCACGCGGGGTACCTGAACGCCATGCGCGCCACGCGAATGCTGTAGGGGCTACGCGAACGCTGCGGACTGCCCGGCACCC
This sequence comes from Planosporangium spinosum, assembly GCF_049999945.1. Taxonomy (NCBI): domain Bacteria; kingdom Bacillati; phylum Actinomycetota; class Actinomycetes; order Micromonosporales; family Micromonosporaceae; genus Planosporangium; species Planosporangium spinosum. The sequence continues at coordinate 216,036 of NZ_JBLYUB010000009.1, forward strand.
ACAGAAATAGGGAAACGTCGAACGGGAGCGCAATGACCGGACCCGCCGAACGCCACCTGCGGGTGGTGACCGGCACGCCACCCACCCCGGCCACCCATGTCGACGGCGAGGCGTGCCACAGCCGTGCCGGGCTGTTCGCCGAGTGGGCCGCCCGGCTGAGCTTCCCGGAGTACTTCGGGCACAACTGGGACGCGCTGTCCGACTGCCTCGCCGACCTGCTCGACGCCCGACCACTCACCCTCGTCGTCGATGACGCCGCGCGACTGCTCGCCGACGAGCCACCCGGGCAGCTCGCGATCCTGCTGGGCATCCTGGACGACCGGGCCGCCGGCGGGCGACTCGAGGTCGTCCTGCACTGCCGCCCGGATCAGGAGGAGTCACTGCGCCGGCGGCTCACCACCGCCACACCGCGAGCCTGAGCACCCATGATCCGTGCGCGCCCAGCGCGCCCAGCGCGCCTATGATCCGTGCAATGTCGCAATCTTTGCGGCATCGGAACGGGCGGCCGCGTCCACGGTGATGGTGTAAGAGACGATCACCGAGAAGATCCGGGTTGATGTTATGCGGCGATCTCCGCTGTTGGGGAGTTGTCGTCGGGTTCGGCTTCGCCGTCGATGACGGTCAGCCGGG